>JAZSFY010000127.1:0-8835 GCA_045532415.1 Eubacteriales bacterium
TTTTAAGGTGCTTTGCAGTTTTGCGTGTATTTGATTTGTTCCGAAACGACGGCAAAAAACGAAGGAATACGTCTGTATTTCAAGGCTTTTTGACTAAGTTACGGGGCAAAACAATAGCGCAAAACCGTTTTCTCACTATGGTGCATCGCCCAAATTCGGTGGTTTTTAGTTTTATATATGTTGGTTTTATTTACCGGAAAGCTTTTTGTCGATAGCAGCCGCCGCGGTTTTGCCTGCGCCCATAGCCAGGATAACTGTTGCCGCACCTGTAACAGCGTCGCCGCCTGCATAAACATTTTCACGGGAGGTCAAGCCGTCATCATCAGCAATGATACCGCCCCATTTTTCGGTTGCAAGACCTTCTGTTGTAGACTTAATAAGAGGATTGGGAGATGTACCGATAGCCATAATAACGCAATCAACATCCAAAACAAATTCGCTTCCCTCTTTTACAACAGGTCTTCTTCTGCCGGAAGCATCAGGCTCGCCCAATTCCATTTCAACACATTCCATGCCTGCAACAAAGCCGTTTTCGCCACGGAGAATCTTGGTAGGATTGGTAAGAAGCTTGAAGATTATGCCTTCTTCCTTTGCATGCTCGATTTCCTCAGCACGTGCAGGAAGCTCGCTTTCGCCACGGCGGTAAACTATATAAACCTCGTCAGCACCCAAGCGGAGAGCGCTTCTTGCCGCATCCATTGCAACATTGCCGCCGCCTACAACAGCAACCTTCTTTGCACGGAAAATAGGAGTTCTACTGTCGTCGCGGTATGCCTTCATAAGGTTGATTCTGGTCAAAAATTCGTTAGCCGAATAAACGCCCTTAAGGTTTTCGCCCTCGATTCCCATAAATTTGGGAAGACCTGCGCCCGAGCCGATGAAAACAGCCTCATAGCCTTGGTCAAACAATTCATCAACCGAAACAAGCTTACCTACAACAGCGTTAGTCTTAATTTCAACGCCGAGAGCCTTTAATGTATCAATTTCCTTTGCAACAATCGCCTTGGGCAAACGGAATTCGGGAATACCGTAAACAAGAACACCGCCTGCAACATGGAATGCCTCAAAAACAGTAACCTTATATCCCTTTTTAGCCAAGTCGCCTGCACAGGTCAAGCCCGAGGGACCCGAGCCTACAACAGCAACTCTCTTGCCGTTGGAAGCAGGAGCAACAGGAACATCCTTGCAATTTGCGTTATGATAATCGGCAACAAAGCGTTCCAATCTGCCTATTGCAACAGGCTCGCCCTTGATACCGCGGATACATTTGCTTTCACATTGAGATTCCTGAGGACAAACTCTGCCGCATACAGCAGGGAGAGAGCTTTGACGGGCAATAACATTATATGCGCCCTCAAAATCGCCCTGAGCAACCAAAGCCAAAAATTCGGGAATATCAATTTTAACGGGACAGCCTGCAACACAGGAACGGTTTTTACAGCCAAGGCAACGCTGTGCCTCGTCTATCGCCTGCTCGGGAGTATATCCAAGAGCAACCTCATTAAAGTTATTACGGCGAACCTCGGGAGCCTGATGAGGCATTTCGTTCTTTTTCAAAGACATATTAGCCATTTTAAATTACCTCCCCTAAATTATTCAACCGTCTTATTAAGAAGGTTGCAGGTTTCTTCATAGGAATGACGCTCAAAATCGCGGTACATACTGCCGCGCTCCATAGCCTCGTCAAAGTCAACCTGATGACCGTCGAAATCGGGACCGTCAACACAAGCAAACTTTACTTTTCCGCCAACTGTCAAGCGGCAGCCGCCACACATTCCTGTGCCGTCTATCATAATAGGATTCATGCTTACGGTTGTTTTGATGCCGTATTCCTTGGTAAGCTTACAAACAAACTTCATCATGATAAGGGGACCGATAGCGATAACCTCGTCATATTTTTCGCCGCTTTCGATAAGCTTTTTCAAAGCATCTGTAACAAGACCCTTTTCACCTACCGAGCCGTCGTCTGTCATAATAAGATATTTGTCGCTGCAAGCCTCAAATTCGTTTTGCAGAATAACAAGGTCCTTATTACGGAAGCCCACAACCGAATGAACCTCTGCCCCAAGCTCATGAAGCTTTTTAGCAACCGGGAGAGCGATTGCACAGCCAACACCGCCGCCGATAACAGCAACCTTTTTGATGCCGTCGGTTTCGGTGGGCTTGCCCAAGGGGCCGCAGAAGTCGGAAATATATTCCCCTTCGTTTTTGGAATCCAAAAGCTTGGTTGTCCCGCCGACTATCTGATAGATAATTGTTACAGTACCCTTTTCGCCGTCATAATCAGCGATTGTAAGAGGAATTCTTTCGCCTTCGTCGTTAACACGTAAAATGATAAACTGACCGGGCTGAGCTTTTTTTGCAATTTCGGGAGCTTCGATAACCATTTTTGAAACGGTAGGATTCAAAGACTCCTTGGAAACAATTTTAAACATAATATTACACCTGCATTTCAAAGTGTTATAAAATCATACTAAGTTGATTATACCACTCATTTATTCAATTATCAACAGTTTTTTCATAAAATTCATTGATTATCGCCGATTTTCATTGTATAATGTCAAAAGAAATATAGCGGAGGATTGTTTTATGAACCTTCTTATAAAAAATGTATTGCTTCCCTCTGACGGCAAGGCTGTTAACGGGAATATTTATATCGAAAACGGAATTATAAAATCTCTCGGCAAAGCCCCCGAGGGCTTTATTGCCGACGAAACAATAGAGGGCAAAGGAAAATTGGCTGTCCCCGCCTTTGTCAATTCCCACACCCATGCATACATGACGGTTTTAAGAGGTGTTGCCGACGACCTTCCCTTTATGGATTGGCTTTTCGGTAATGTAATGCCCCGTGAGGAAAAGCTTACAAGAGATCAGGCTTATTGGAGTGCGCTTTTGGGATGTGCCGAGATGATAAAGCGCGGCACAGGTACATTTGCTGATATGCATTGCTTTTACGGTTCCTCGTCAAAAGCCGCTGTTCAATCGGGTATGCGCGCAATAATCGGCAGAGGCTTGGTCGGAACCGAGGGCGGTCAGGAAAGGCTTGACGAGCTTTATGCCGAAATGGAAGAATTCGGCCACAACAAAAATCTTTCCTTTATTCTTTCGCCCCATGCGATTTATACCTGCGACGGCAGTTTTCTTTTAAGGGTTCGTGAGGAATCAGAAAGAACAGGCTTGGGCATCAACATCCACCTTGCAGAAAGCGTTACCGAATTTGAGGATTGCATTAAGGCAAACCGATGCACTCCCACAGAATATCTCCAAAGAATCGGGCTTTTGACAAATAAAACCGTTGCCGCCCATTGCGTTCAGCTTACAGATAACGACATTTCGATTCTTGCCGAATACGGTGTCAGCGTGGCGAGTAATCCCAGAAGCAACCTTAAATTAGGCAACGGCATTGCTCCCTTAACAAAGCTTGACAAGGCAGGCGTAAACATCTGCTTGGGTACCGATTCTACCGCATCAAACAATTCCCTTAATATGTTTTCCGAGCTTAATTATTCTGCTATGCTTCAAAAGGGCATAAACGGCGACAGCACGGTAATACCTGCAAAAAAGGCTTTTGAATTTGCAACGGTAAACGGCGCAAAGGCTTTCGGAATCGAAAAGCTGGGCAGGTTGGAAGAAGGCTGGAAGGCTGACATTACTCTTATTGACACCGATGTTCCCCAAATGCTTCCCTTCCGAGAGCCCTATTCCATGCTCTGCTATTCTGCCGACGGAAGCGAGGTTGACACGGTTATAATCGACGGCAGAGTTGTTTATCTTCACAAGGAATTTAAAACAATCGACACAGAGGAATTATATTATCAAATCGCCAAAATCAAGGAGGTTATTTAAAAATGTCCTACGATATTAAGGATATTTCCCTTTGGGAAAGCGGAGAAACAAAAATTCAATGGGTTAAAAGCAATATGGACCTTCTCCGCGGAATAGAAGAAGAATTTATTAAAACAAAGCCCTTCGAGGGAAAGAGAATCGCGCTTTCGGTTCACCTTGAAGCAAAAACGGCATATCTTTGCCGTGTTCTTGCTTCGGGCGGCGCAGAAATGTATATAACCGGCTCCAATCCTCTTTCTACACAGGATGACGTTGCCGCCGCTTTGGTTAAGGGCGGATTGAATGTTTACGCTTGGCATGGATGCACAGACGAGGAGTATGAAGCACATACATCAAGAGTTATTTCCGAGGGCAGACCTCACATAATTATCGATGACGGCGGCGACCTTGTGAACCTTATCCACACAAAATACCGCCAGCTTCTCCCTAACGTTATAGGCGGTTGCGAGGAAACCACAACAGGTATTATCCGACTTCAGGCTATGGCTAAAGAGGGCGTTTTGGAATTTCCTATGGTTTTGGTTAACGATGCCGACTGCAAGCATCTTTTCGATAACCGTTACGGCACAGGTCAATCGGTTTGGGACGGTATCAACCGCACAACAAACCTTATTGTGGCAGGCAAAAAGGTTGTTGTTGCAGGCTATGGCTGGTGTGGCAAGGGTGTTGCAATGAGAGCAAAGGGCTTGGGCGCATCGGTTATTGTTACCGAGGTTAATCCTATCCGCGCAATGGAAGCTGTTATGGACGGATTTGCTGTGATGCCCATGGAAAAGGCTGCTAAGGAAGGCGATTTCTTCTGTACCGTTACAGGCGATTGCGAGGTTATCACCACAAAGCATTTCCCTCTCCTAAAGGACGGTGCTATACTTACAAATGCAGGTCACTTTGATGTCGAAGTAGACATGAAGGCATTAAAGGAATATGCCGTTTCATCATTTGAAGCAAGAAACAACATTATGGGTTATAAATTGCCTAACGGCAACACTGTTTATGTAATTGCCGAGGGCAGATTGGTCAACATCTGCGCAGGCGACGGACATCCTGCCGAGATTATGGATATGTCCTTTGCGATTCAGGCTCTTTCTGCATTGCACATCGTTAAAAACCAAGGAAAAATAACCGAAAAGCTCATTTCGGTTCCCAAAGAGGTTGACGAGGATGTGGCAAGAAGAAAGCTTGCATTTTGGGGCTGTGAAATAGATGAGCTTACCGAAAACCAAAAGAATTATTTAGGCGCTTGGCAGCATTAATATTTTGACTAAAATTCAAAAACACCTATCAAGTTTAATCAAACTCGATAGGTGTTTTATGTTATCTGTTTCTTATTGCATCAATAGGACGCTTGGAAGCGATCTTTTTAACAGGCAGGAAGCTTGCCAATGCGGCAACGCCTATGCTGACCGCAAAGAGGAGAAGCATCTGACGAGCGCCGAAATTGAGCAATGTTACAAGCAAGCCCAATTCGGTTCTTAACGCAGAATTAATAAGCGCGGTAAGCGCACCCGTACCCAAGGAAGCGAGAACAAAATTAATCATGGCGATAATAAACGCTTCGGCAAAGAATATTCTGAAAACATCGTTTCCGCGGGAGCCGATAGCACGCAAAATGCCGATTTCCTGCTTTTTATAGGAAATACTTGTGGCAATGAAATTGGAAAGAAGGATTGCCGCAAACACAGCAAAGAATATACCTATATAAAGGAAAACCTTAGCAAGCATTGCGATTACCTCGTCAAAGGTATCCAATTCAAAGGAAACGGGATTGTTGAGAGCATATTTAATGCCGTTTTCCTCGGTATAGCATATTTTCGCAAGATTCTCGATATCGCTCTTGTCCAAAGGCATAGGGCCGATAGCCAAATCGTAAATACCGTCGGACATTGTGCAATATTTGTCCAAGAACGCATCCGATACCGCCGTGAAATAGTAATAATCGGATTTCATGGAATTGGTGTCAATAACACCCACAACTTTTACATTCTCGATTGTTTCCAAATCACCTGTGGCAAAATCGTATAAATCCATTGTAAAGGATTTTGAAGCAAGTGAGGAATCAATCTTATAATTTCCGTTTGCATCCATAACAAGAAATTCATATATCATTTCATCGGAAACGATAATCTCGTTATCAGCAAGCACCGATTTTTCACCGTTTGTCCAATAAATCTTATAATCCTTGATTTCCGAAAGGGATGTGAAAAAGCTGGGGCTGTAATAATATTCGCCTACATAAAGGTCAACAAAGCCGGTTTTTACTTCGCCGAAAACAGGCATTTCATCTGCATATTTCTGAAGGAAGCCCGAGCCGGTCATCATCATGCCTGTGTGGCTGTATGTAATGTCGGACTCAAATTCGTTATAAAGTGCAAAGTCTATCATCTGGTCTGCCGCATCGGTACCCTCGGATTCCTCCAAAAGTGTATTATAGCGGGACCAATCAAAGCCTGTATCAACAACACCCGTAATCGTAAATTCGGTTTCGTTTATGAGAAGGGTTTTGCCTACCATATCGGCATAGTTATTTATTTTAATCTCTTTGCCTTCCTCATAAGCCTCCTGCTTTTCGTCATATTCAACCGGAACATATCCCGTCTTTTTAAAGACATCGGCTATGTATGTGCTTATAGCGATTTCGTCCTTATTTCCGTCGGGCAATTGACCTGCAACAAGAGAATAGCCGTAAAGCTCCAATGCGCTGTTGTTAATTTCTACGATACCCGAAAAGTTTTCAAAATAAAGGTCATATCCGAATCTGCCCGATTCTTCTTTTCCGCTGCCCAAATTAAACTGATAATAATATCCTACATAATCGTCAATATAAACACCCGAAAAGCCTATACCGGTTCTGTCGGAAAGGGATTGCAATTCCTCGTCGGTAAATTCGACATTATAATCCCAGATACCGCCAAAGGTGTCGTCAATCTTTTCGTTTTTGGTAACAGCGGCATAGGCTACCCCTGTGTCATATATTGAGCTTGCGGTGGTTTTTATATGGTCATAGGAGCTGAAGGTATCAACCAAGCCGAAAAGCACAAATGCAACCAAGGAAAGAAGGATTGTCATAACCAAACGGAATTTTTTATGCTTCAATCCGCTTGCGCCGATTTTAAATGCATGTTTAAGAGAAAGCTTTGATTTAATAAGCTCAAAGGGCGATTTATCCTCGCTTTTTATTTCATCCTGATTGGTTGGAATAAAACGGGAATCGAGCTTTTTCTCGGTAAATTCAAGCTCACCGCCGTTTTCAAGTCTTTCGAGATATTCGTTTATGGCGATTCTGTCTTCCTCGGTAAGGCGGTAATTAACAGGAATTTTCGCCTTGTCACCCTCAAAAAGGATACCCTCGGATTCCTCTGCCTCCATATCCTGACAGAAGGTTTTATCGCTTATAACACGTCCGTCGGCAAGCTCGATTATTCTGTCGGCATATTCCGAAGCGAAATCACGGTCATGAGAAACAACAATAACCAATTTTTCCTTGGAAAGCTTCTTTAATGTATCAAAAACCTGCTTGCCTGTTGCAGAGTCCAATGCTCCGCTCGGCTCGTCAGCCATGATTATTTTAGGGTTCTTAACCAACGCTCTGGCAATAGCTACACGTTGCTTTTGACCGCCCGAAAGCTCATTTGGCTTGCGGTTGCCATAGCCTGCCAAGTCAACCTCGGCAAGAATTCGGTTCAGCTCGTCATCGTTTGCCTTTCTGCCCTGCAATTCAATGGCAAGGGCAATGTTTGCACCCACCGTAAAATCCTCAAGAATGTTATATTCCTGAAAAATAAATCCTACATAGGTATTACGGTAGGAGTCGAAATGGGATTGCTTGAAATCCCTTGAAGACACGCCTTTTATTATAATTTCGCCGCCGTCATATTTATCCAAGCCACCCAAAAGATTGAGCAGGGTGGATTTACCGCTTCCCGATTTACCTAAAAGAAAAACCATTCCTTTATCGGGAAACTTCAAAGAAACTCCGTCAATAGCTTTGACGGGAACTCCCTTTTGAGGGCGGTAAATTTTAAGCAGATTTTTTGTTTCCAGCATAATATTTCCCCTTTAATATTGTCTTGCTTATTATAAAACAAAGAAAAAAACAATTCAATGTATATAATATTAATTTTATATTAAGGTAATACTAAGATAAATATAAAAACTGTATAAAAATCGGAGAAGAATATGACATTTGCATTTTTTGATACAAAGCCTTATGACAAGGCATCCTTTGAAAAATATGGAAGCGATGCAGGAATACAATTCCGTTTTTTCGAAACAAAGCTGCGTGAGGACACGGTTTCTCTTGCAAGAGATTGCGACGGCGTTTGCGTTTTTGTAAACGACACCGTAGACAAAAAAGTTATCGAAGGGCTTCATCAAATGGGCGTTAAAGCTATTGCATTACGATGTGCAGGATATAACAACGTTGATTTAAAAGAAGCCAAAGGGAAAATTGAGGTTTTTAATGTGCCTGTATATTCTCCGAACGCTGTTGCCGAGCATGCAATGGCTTTGCTTCTTACAGCCATACGAAAAACCCACAAGGCATATATACGAACCCGTGACTTTAATTTCAGCCTTTCGGGCTTGACCGGCTTTGACCTATTCAGGAAAACTGTTGGCATAATCGGTACAGGACGAATCGGCAAAGCATTTGCACAAATATGCAAGGGATTTGGAATGAGGGTTATCGCTTTTGATAAATTCCCCTCTGAAAATATTGATATTGAATATGTTACATTGGACGAGTTATTCCGTCAAAGCAATATTATCTCTCTCCATTGCCCTCTCACAGAGGAAACCAAGCATATTATCAATAATGAAGCTATTGAAAAATGCAAAGAAGGCGTGGGCATTGTAAACACCTCCCGAGGAGGACTTATTGATGCAAATATACTCCTTTCGGGGATTAAATCCAGAAAAATAGGCTTTGCCTGCCTTGATGTTTATGAGGAGGAATCGGAATTTTTCTTTGAGGACCATTCCGAAACAATT
>JAZSFY010000279.1:0-1692 GCA_045532415.1 Eubacteriales bacterium
GATCCGACTTTGCTTTTATTAAAATAATACATTACATCATAAGATTTGTCGCTGACAAGGTCGGTGTAAAAATATCGAGTACCTTTACCGTCGCCTCCATGGAAATTAAACACTCCGCCCATATCATAGGTTTTATTATTAAAAATGATATCGAGCATTTCGGCAGAATCCTTGTCCTCATAACGTCTTAAGGTAAGAATACGGTTGTAATATTCGGGTGTAACAAGCTTCTTGCCGTAAAATGCCATTGCTTCAAGGGCATAGCAGGTTACATCAAGCTTTTCAACATTGGTATTAGGAACCGCAAAAACCGAGCATTGGAAAAGCGATACAGGAGAAGCATAATTCTTCTGCTGAGAATCAAGCTTAGGTAAAGGAAGAATACCATAGTTTATTTCTGCTTCCTGCATTATATCCATGTTGATTCTATCAATATCAAAAGTCATGAAGAGAGCATTACCCACGGCAAAAATCTGTTCCTCGTGATAATAACAGCCATTCAAACTTCCGAACTCTTCGGAAATGACTACATATTTTTGGTCATAAAAAATTTTAGTAAGCTTAATAAAGGCATCAATGTTCTCCTGCTCGTTAATACGAATAACAGGAACGTCACCTGTATTATCCACCAAAGGTTGATTTCCGCTTTGCATATGCAAATAGAAATCATAGATTTGAGAAACCATTCCCCATTGATAACCGCCCTTGCTTAAAGACCCGTAATATAGAGCAAGCCGATCGCCCTTTACGGTACCTGTTTCCACCGACTGAATCATTTCATGCATTTTGTCAACAGTCCACTTGCCATCCTTAACAAGCTCATAAGGATTCTCGGTAATTTTGTTGGCAGCCAAAAGGTCCTTGTTGAAATATATTACAAATGTTGCTTCATCATCCTCAATCAATGCATCCCCTGCAAGGAAAAACACCTTATTGTTAACACAAATGTCATTTATCAGGCATTGGTCCCACCATGGCTTATCCAAATGAATATAACCGTTATCCAATGAAGTAAAATCGGTCAAAAGCCCTTCTACAGCCAAAGGCGCAAGATAAGCAATAGGGCAGGCGATCGCCTGATATTCATTCAAGCCCGAGCTTATGTCAGCCCTAAGAAGCTTAATCGGGTCCTCCGATTTTTTAGGAACCACAACATTGATATCAATACCGTATTTACTCTTTATAAGCTCATTACGATTAAAAACGCCATTGTTAACAGGGTTGTCATTCAAAGAATCGGTATCTATTTGAATAGAACAATAGACAAATCCATCATATCCAAGAATATTAACGGTTTCACCGTTCCAATTCTTAATTTCGGGCAAAAATCCGTCAGAAGAAGCATCCGAATCTGTGTTCTCTTGGCTTGCTTCCCTATTTCCGCAGGCAAATAAGGTTAAAATCAAAGATAATAATATTAAAACAGATATAATCTTCTTCATAAACACGCCTCCTATTTTGCTTCTATGTTTAGTTTATCATACATTTCCAATACTTTCAATACCCTAAGAGTTAACTGCAAAAAATAAGGCTCCGCCCTTGGGCGATGCGCCATAGTGAGAAAACGGTTTTGCGCTATTGTTTTGCCCCGTAACTTAGTCAAAAAGCCTTGAAATACAGACGTATTCCTTCGTTTTTTGCCGTCGTTTCGGAACAAATCAAATACACGCAAAACTGCAAAGCACCTTAAAA
>JAZSFY010000317.1:0-6684 GCA_045532415.1 Eubacteriales bacterium
TTACCTTGATACGTCCGGTAAGGAAGCTGCTTTCAACGATAAGACCTCTGCCCTTGGGTGTTTCAACAATTGTATCAACCTTGGGGAAGGTTGCATATTCGCGCTCATAGGTGTCCTGCTCAAAGCGGAGGCAACACATAAGTCTGCCGCAGGCACCGGAAATTTTAGAGCTGGAAAGAGAAAGGTTTTGCTCTTTCGCCATTTTTATAGAAACCTGAGCAAAATCGGGAAGGAAGGTATGACAGCAGAAAGGTCTGCCGCAAGAGCCCAATCCGCCGAAAAGCTTGGCTTCATCGCGAACACCGATTTGGCGAAGCTCGATTCTTGTGCGGAATACACCTGCAAGGTCCTTTACAAGCTCGCGGAAGTCAACTCTGCCATCAGCTGTAAAATAGAAGCAAAGCTTTGCGTTGTCATGAGTGTATTCAACGTCAACCAACTGCATTTCCAAGCCGTTTTTTGCGACCTTTTCATGCCAAATAGGTCTTGCCGCTTCTTCGAGCTTGCGGTTTTCGATATGACGCTCGTCGTCCTCCTTTGTGGCCTTACGTAAAACAGGCTTCAAGGGGAATACAACCTCGGATTCGCCAACCATTTTGTTGCCCAAGGCAACCTCGCCGTATTCTACACCGCGGACTGTTTCTACAACGGCATGCTCGCCCTTTTCAAATTGAATATCGTTAGGCGCGAAATAATATATCTTGCTTCCGTTGCGGAATTTAATTCCGACCACCGCAACGGTCTTAGGCTCCTCGTCCTTTTCGATTTCTGCCTGAGGCTCATAATCGAACATATATTTACGCTCGGGCTCGGGCTGAGGCACAAAGCCGGTTGTGCTCATATCGACATTGTCGCTTTTTTGCTTTTTGGGAGCAGAATCCACCGCCTCGAGATTTTCTGCAGGCTCAACAGCCTCGTTTTGAGGACGGTTTTTATTATATCTGGGCTTGTTTCCAAAGCTTTTTCCGTGTTTTCCGCGGCGGTTATGATGCTTATTGTAATGACCGCCATTGCCCTGAGGCTTTTTTTCGTTATTGTTTTCCATAAAATCTATACTCCGTTTTTTATCTTGTTGCCGCTGTCATAAGGTCCACAGCCAATTTCGAGGCAACAGCAGTAACGTTTCCGTTATTTTCCAATGCCATGTGGCTTCTAGATGCATATTCTGCCATTGCAGTAAGAGCCCGCTTGGAAGCGTTCCCCAATTTTTGCTCGGTTTCGTAAACTATGGGGGCGGCGTTTCGCTTTACGCCGTATTTCTGCTTCAAAACCTCGTTTATCAAAAGAATATATTCCGAAAGAAGGGCTTGAAGCTGCTCCCGCTTGAATTTGGGCAAAAGAAGCGCCGCAGAAAGCTCATAGGCGTTTTTGCCAAAGCAAAGCAAAAGAAGATTTTGGGCTTTCTTTCTAAGCTGAACGCTTTCCTTGGAAAGATATTTTTCGGCTTCGCCTAAATTCCCGTTTGAAAAATCAACGGCATATTCAAGCTCGCTGTTTAATGCATCTGCAAACTTTTCCTTAAGCTGTTCCCGTATTTCATAATCACGCAATCCGTCCAGATGTATTCTTTGACCTCTGGAAAGAACTGTGGGAAGCAGAGAGGAACGGTTGTCCGTCAGTATAAACACCGCAACTGTTTCGGGTGGCTCCTCGAAAAGCTTTAACAAGGCATTTTGCCCCTCGTTACGAAGCTTGCCGCCATTGGCTACAATGAAAATCTGTTTGTCGGAATCGTTAGGCTTTAATGATGCTCTGCGGATAAGCTCGCGCACGTCATTAATAGAAGCCGCCTTGTCGTTTCCGATAACAAAAATATCAGGGTGATTTCCCGACAGAGCCTTTTGACAGCTTGGGCAAAATCCGCAAGGCTTGTTTTCCCCTTGGCAAAGCATTGCTCGGGCGCAATAAAGGGCAAAATCCAATTTCCCGATACCGTCGGCACCGTCAACTATATAAGCGTGGGAGCAAAGTCCTGCTTTTGCTTTCGCTGAAAAAAGCGACTTTTCATCTATATTATACACAGACTTTTCACCCCACATATCTTCTCAATATAATAATACCACAAAATTTTGCATTTGAAAAGATATTTATCAAAAATGATTTGACAAAAGAGGAAAAAAGATATAAACTTATAATGTATATTATTGCTTATTGGTTATTACTTATTGCAGGAGGTTCTCCAAATGGGTATAATAGTAGGAATTGATGTAGGCGGAAGCACCACTAAAATTGTGGGCTTTGACGGCGACCGTCTTTTCGAGCCTATCCTCGTAAAAGCGAATGATCCTATTGCCTCTGTTTATGGCGGATTCGGCAAATTTACAAACGATAATAAGATCCCCTTGGACAGAATCCAAAAGGTTATGGTAACCGGCGTTGGCTCGGATTTTCTTGGGGACAATATTTACGGTTTGGAAACCGTTCATGTTAACGAATTTATCGCCAACGGCAAGGGCGGTCTTTATCTAAGTAAAATGGATGAGGCTGTGGTTGTAAGCATGGGCACAGGAACCGCTTATGTTTATTCTAACCGCAACACTCAGGAATATGTTCACTTAGGCGGAACCGGAATCGGCGGAGGCACCTTAGTTGGTATTGCAGACAAGCTTTTGGGCATCCGTTCGGCACAGCATGTTGCGGAATTGGCATTAGGCGGTAATTTGAATAATATCGACCTTATGATTTCGGATATTACTCAAAATGACATCAGCCCTACTCTTTCTACCAACACTACGGCATCCAACTTTGGCAAGGTTAGCGACCTTGCTACAAGAGAGGACATTGCTTTGGGCTTGGTTAACATGGTTTTTGAAACAATTGCCATGATGGCGATTTTCTCTGCAAGAATGAAGAACATTAAGGATATCGTTTTAATCGGCAATCTTACAGCTTTGCCTCAGGCGCCCGAAATTTTTGCAAAGCTGAAAAATATGTTTGACGTTAATATTATTATTCCCGAAAATGCCGCATACGGTACAGTAATCGGCGCGGCGCTTGAAGGAAAGATAGGCTGATAAAATATGACCGAAAACCAAAAGTGGAATAAAAAAATCTTTGCCCTTCTTCTTACCGAAGCAAAGGGAGTAAGGTCATGGCGCCAATTTTCGGCAGATTGCGGAATAAGCTATGCTCAAATGAGAAAGCTTGCGGAGGGAAGCCAGCAAAATCCTCCCCGCCCCAAGCTTGTTCAAAAAATCGCCGCTAACGCTTTCGGCGAGATAGATGTAGAGGACCTTATGTTTGCCGCAGGTGTTAATCTGAGCCAGCCGCAGGTTGTTAAGAAAAGATCCTCCGAAAGTGAGCTTTTATACAAAAAATACCAAAAGCTGTCGGTAAAGGACAGAAAAGTTGTAGACAGCTTTATGGATTTCCTTTTGTCCAAAAGCAAAATTGATTAAAACATCAGCATAAGCGCAATTATAAGAGTGAATATGTCGTTTTCCTCGTCGGAATCTAAAAGCAAAAGCAAGCCGATTCCTATAAGTATCAGGTCATCAAGCTTTAGGTTTCGCAAGAAATCCAGCTTCAAGCCCTTTTGCTTTGGCGGTTCGGGGCGGACTTCTTCGGGTTGCTGTTGAGGATAGCTCTCATAGCCTCCCGAGCGATTATATTCCTGCTCGAAATTATAAAGCTGGCCGTCGCTTTTTATCCCCCCGAAATCTCTGCTATACAATATTACTTCACCTCACTTTTTGAAGCTTTTCATCATGGCTGCAACAGTAAGCGCCCTTGTGAGAGAATCGATTTTATCTCTCTTTTCTTCACGAAGGAGAGGCTTTAACGACGAAAGTAATTGAAGCCTTGGGTCACCCGAAGCAAGATTTAAGGGATTTAAAGCAGGCATTATGGGTGTTTCCTCTCTCTCGTCAGAAGCCGCAGGCTCTTTTACTTCGCTTTGTTGAGGAGATGCTCCCAAGGAAGAAGCTATTGCAGTAATTTTCGCCAAAGCGTCGGGGTCGGAAAGGACCTTATTCAGCTTTTCCTGAAAGTCACCGTCCAAAATCTACACCTCGCTGCTTTAGCATTTCCATTATTTCCTGGCTTTTTTCACGTCCTGCGGAATTTATTAATTCCCTGGCGTCCTGCTCACTTATTGAAGATAGCTTTCGCTTTAAAAGCTCGGGGTTGTTCACCAGCATATCGGTTTTCGCCTTGCTGGCACCTGCCGCCTCGGCAATGGTTTTTGCCAAAGCCTTAAAGCTTTCATCATCAAGTGACAGCAATTTATCAAGCTGTCTGCGGTCGAATTCCATAATAATTCCTCCGTATGTTATATATTATTTTAAAAGGAGTCGGTATAATTGTACATCTGCAAGCCCGAAAGAAACGTTAAGCAAGCAGCGCTTTTGCTTATTGTAAGCGTCGCTGTCACCCTGCTTTTGTTTCTTCTTTCCACATTAATCCCGCAATACACCTCGTTTTTAAGTACAATGGGCTTTGTGGCGATGATGTTTGGAATATTGTTCAATGTCAGGTTTTCCCTTACCGAATTTGAATACATAGTTTCCGACGGCAGCTTTTCTGTTGTGAAGATTACAGGAAACCGCAGGCAAACGGTATGCAACGTAGATTTGTCTACTGCAATCGATTTGATTCCGAAAAAGGATTATGACCATCTGCCATCTGCCGAAAAGGCTATTATTAAATATTCCCTTAATCAGAACATGAAGGCAGACAGCTTTGTTTACCTTTGCGATTTCAACGGCAAGAAAACCATGATAGAGTTTGAGCCAAATAAGGAATTTGTGTCAATACTAAAGCATGAAATTGCAAGAGCAAAGGAAAATTCCGATAAAGATAACTCTCAATTACATTCTATGCAATAAAATCGGTTCTATTGCAAAAAATATATAGTCATCAAGAGGTTAATTTATGTATGACGTAATAATAATCGGTGGAGGCGTTTGCGGTGCCGCCGTTGCAATGTATCTTTCGAAATACAGCGTAAGCTGTTGCCTTCTCGAAAAGGAGAATGATGTTGCCGTTGGCACCACCAAGGCAAACAGCGGTATTGTCCATGCAGGATATGACCCCGAGCCCGACACATTAATGGCGCGCCTTAATGTCCGCGGCAGCGAGCTTACCGAGGAGCTTTGCGAAAAGCTTGGCGTTCCCTATACCAAAACAGGCTCTATGGTAATCTCCTTTAACACAAAGGACGAGGCTCATTTAAGAGAGCTTTATGAACGAGGAATAACCAACGGCGTTCGCGAGCTTGAGCTTTTGGACCGAGAAACTCTCCTTAAGCGTGAGCCTAATCTCTCTCCCGAGGTTACAGGCGCACTTTACGCAGGTACAGCCGCAGTTGTAAACCCTTGGAGGCTTTGCCTTGCAATGTGCGAAACCGCCGCTGAAAACGGTGTTGAATTTTATCTTGACAGCGAGGTTACCGCTATCGAAAAGATTCCCGGTGGTTTTAAAATAACCGCAAGCGGAAAGGAATATGAAACCCGTTATATTGTTAACGCCGCAGGTCTTTATGCCGACAAAATTGCCGAGCATGTAAATGCCGCAGATTTTGAAATATTCCCCTCAAAGGGACAATATTATCTTTTGGATAAAACCTCGGCTTGGCTGGTAAATTCGGTTATTTTCCAATGTCCTACCGAAAAGGGCAAGGGCGTTTTGGTTGCTCCTACCGCAGAGGGCAACATAATCGTAGGCCCCAATGCCGAAAGCGGAAACGCACGTGATGACGTTGCCACAACAAGAGAAGGCTTGGAATTTGTTGCCGAGCAGGCAAACCTCACCTCTCCTTACATAGATTACCGCGAAAATATCCGTTCCTTTGCAGGCTTGAGAGCCAATTCCGACAAAAAGGACTTTATAATCGGCGAATCCGAGCTTTGCCGTCAGTTTATCAATGTTGCAGGCATTAAATCCCCCGGTCTTTCCTCTGCTCCTGCTATCGGCGAATATGTTGTTGAGCTTTTGGCAGACTGCGGTCTTTTGATGTCCCAAAAGAACGAATGGCATTATGCAAAGGCACCCGTTTGGTTCGATAGGCTTTCTAACGAGGAAAAAGCCGAAATATGCAAAAAGAATCCTAAATACGGTAATATTATCTGCCGTTGTAATATGGTTACAGAGGGCGAAATTTTGGATGCTCTCGATATGCACATAAAGCCTCGCACTCTTGACGGCATCAAGCGCCGTACAGGAAGTGTTATGGGTAGATGCCAAGGCGGCTTTTGCGGTGCAAAAATTCATGAAATAATCTGCAGATACTACGGCATACCTGCCGAGGAAGTAAACTGGGACAGATATGAAACATATATTGTTGCAGGAAAGGTCGGTGAAAAGAATAATGAAAAGCTGTGATATCATCGTAATCGGCGCAGGCCCCGCAGGTCTTGCTGCCGCACTCGCCGCATATAATGCAGGCGTCAAGGATATTTTAGTTATAGAGCGCGACAAGGAAGCAGGCGGTATTCTTAATCAATGTATTCACAACGGCTTTGGTCTTCACCGCTTCGGCGAGGAATTGACAGGCCCTGAATATGCAGGAAAATATATTGATATGATTGCCAACACCGACATTAAATTCAAGTTCGGTGCAATGGTTGTAGGCATCGACGGCAAAACCGTTTCCACAGTTTCTGAGCAATGGGGCTTTGTGCAGATTGAAGCCAAGGCGATTATACTCGCTATGGGTTGCCGTGAAAGAAACAGAGGCCCGATTTT
>JAZSFY010000135.1:0-1629 GCA_045532415.1 Eubacteriales bacterium
CAATTACAAAGGGGAAGACACCCATGGCAAAAAACATTATTGTTGTTGATGAGCAGGGCAATGAATATGAAGCGACCTCTCCCAAAAGGGCAAAGGGTCTTGTAAAAAACGGCAGGGCACGCTTCGTAGCAGAGGATAAAATATGCCTTGCGTGTCCGCCACATGAATTTTTGGAGGAACAAAAAATGTCAGATAAATTAACTTTAAATCAAATCTATAACCAGATGACCGAGCTGCAAAAGCAAATGGAATCTCTTCATGATGTTCTTTTCCAATTCCAATGTGTGGAAACGCAGCAGGGCTATGTGGAGTCGGATGACGGCGAAATAATTATGCTTGACTATATGCCTGATGTTTCGTTGGAAAAGATTAAGGCTATCAAGGAAGTTGTCCTTGCCAGAGAGGAAAATTTGAGCGAGCTTTTGCATTTCTATTGGACGATTTATAGACAGCTTAGCGAGGGCAACGCACCCGAAAATCCCCAACAAAAGACTGAATAGTTAATAAAAAATTCAACCCCAAAGGCTTGATACCCTTGGGGTTGTCTTTTTATGAATATTGCGCCGAGCTTTGATTATAATTCCAGCATAACGCTGATAGCCGAAAGGACATATCCGCTTGCAGTTTCGGTTCGGAGAATGCGTTTTCCCAAGCCTGCAAGAGGGATGCTCATGTCATTCGCCATTGCTGTTTCCTTTTCGGAAAGACCGCCTTCCGGCCCTATTAAAAATCCGATTGTTTCGGGGGATTTATCCAATAGCAATTCCTTAATAGGCTTTGTGCCGTCACCTTCATAGCAAAGGAAACCCATGTCCATTTGAGAAATTTCCTTCATGGCGGCTTCGTATGAAATAATTCCTCTTATTTGGGGAATAATACTTCTGCCGCATTGTGCCGCCGCAGATTCGCTTATTTTCTTCAAACGCTCAATGCGCTTTGAAAAAGCCTTGCTGTCAGGACGTGCAACGCACCTTTCGCTCATTACCGCCACAATCTCATAAGCCCCAAGCTCAACAGCCTTTTGAATAACCGTTTCAAGCTTGTCGCCCTTGGGAAAGCATTGGTAAACGCTAACCTTAAATGGCATTTCGTTGTTTTGGGCGGTTGGCTCACCTAAAATAGCAAAAAGCCCGTCGTGGGTAATTTCGTCAATAACAGCGTCATAGGAATTTCCATGCATATCGCAGACATGGAGAATATCTCCCTTTTCTTTACGCAAAACACGGATTATATGGTTGGCATCGCTTCCGTCAATAAAGGCTTTGCCGTCGGTAATTCTGTCGCTTCCGATATATATTCTTGGGATAAATGCCATTTTGCATATCTCCTGAAAAATGTGATATATTATTATAGACCATTTTATTTCATAAGTCAATCGCTGTCGTATAATAGTTTTTGCTGAGGCTCGAAAGTTTAAAATCATGTTGACATTCTGCCTTGGCTGTTGTAAAATAATAACGTAAAAATAATCTATTAATCGGAGGACATTATGGCTGAAAATATGGAAAGAGAAAATATCTTTACCTTAACAGATGAAGAAGGCAACGAAAGCGAATTTGAGCTTCTCGGCGAGCTTACTCTTGATGATAATACATATCTCGCGCTCATTCCCCTTGACGGTGACGAGGA
>JAZSFY010000351.1:0-2654 GCA_045532415.1 Eubacteriales bacterium
TGCTATGCTGTTGACGGTCAGGCTATCGGCGTAGGCGCAGGTCAGCAATCCAGAATCCATTGCACCCGTCTTGCAGGCACAAAGGCTGATACATGGTTCCTCCGTCAGCACGAAAAGGTATTAAATCTTCCTTTCCGTTCCGAATTAGGCAGAGCTGACAGAGATAACGTAATCGACGGATACATCAACAAGAATGAAGAAGATGTATGTGCAGACGGCATCTGGCAGAAATTCTTCACATCTCAGCCCGAACCTCTTACAGATAAGGAAATCCGTGAATATCTCGATTCTGTTGACAATGTTGCTCTCGGCTCCGATGCATTCTTCCCCTTCTCGGATAATATCGAAAGAGCATACAAGAGCGGTGTTAAATATATCGCAGAGCCCGGCGGATCTATCCGTGACGACCTTGTTATCGAATGCTGTGACAAATATAATATGACAATGGCATTTACAGGAATGCGTTTGTTCCACCATTAATATTTTACTTGGAGGAAAAATGAAAATACTTGTTGTTGGCGGTGGCGGTCGAGAACACGCTATCATCAGAAAAATTAAAGAAAATAAAAATGTAGCCGAGATTTATGCTCTCCCCGGAAACGGCGGTATTGCACGTGATGCTGTCTGCGTAAATATCGGCGCAAAGGATATCGATAAAATCGTTGACTTTGCTGTTGAAAATTCCATAGATTATGCAATAGTTGCTCCCGATGATCCCTTGGTATTGGGCTGTGTAGATGCGTTACAGTCAAAGGGCATTCCTTGCTTCGGCCCTAATGCAAATGCGGCTATTATCGAAGGCAGTAAGGTTTTCTCCAAGGAATTAATGAAAAAATATAGCATTCCCACAGCAGCATGTGAGGTTTTCGATAACGTAGATGCGGCATTGGCTTATGTTGAAAATGCGCCTATTCCTACTGTAATTAAGGCAGACGGCTTGGCGCTTGGCAAGGGTGTTATAATCGCTTTCACCCGTGAGGAAGCAGTTTCTGCTGTTAAATCCATGATGTGCGATAAAGCATTCGGCAAAAGCGGCGAAAGAATCGTTATTGAAGAATTTCTCGAGGGTCCTGAGGTATCTGTTCTTTCCTTCACAGACGGCAATGTTGTTGTTCCTATGATTTCCTCTATGGACCATAAGAGAATCGGCGAAAACGATACAGGTCTTAATACAGGCGGTATGGGCACAATCGCACCTAACCCCTATTACACATCCTGTGTTGCAGACGAATGTATGGAAAAAATCTTCCTTCCCACAATCAAGGCGATGAACGCTGAGGGAAGAAAATTCAAGGGCTGTCTTTATTTCGGCTTGATGCTCACAAAGGACGGACCTAAGGTTATCGAATATAACTGCCGCTTTGGCGACCCTGAAACTCAGGTTGTCCTTCCTTTGCTCGAAACCGACCTTTTGACAGTAATGCAGGCTGTTACAAATGAAACACTTGCCGATATTGATGTTAAATTCAGCGATAAAAATGCTTGCTGTGTTATTATGGCATCCAAGGGCTACCCCGAAAGCTATGAAAAGGGCTTTGAAATCGAAATCCCCGATTCCTTGGCTGATAATGTTTTCGTAGCAGGTGCCGCAATGAAGGATGGCAAGGTTGTTACATCAGGCGGCAGAGTTTTGGGTGTTACCGCAATTGCCGAAACACTTGATGGCGCAATCAAGGCTTCCTACGATATGGTAGATAAGGTCAAGTTCGATAATTCCTATTACCGCCGTGATATCGGCGCAAGGGCATTAAAGGCCTATGAGGTGAAATAATATGGTATACAGAGTATTTGTGGAAAAGAAAAAAGAATTAGCATTTGAAGCAAAGGCACTCTATTCCGATGCAAAAACCCTTTTGGGTATTGATGCATTGGAGGATGTTCGCCTTCTCAACCGCTATGATGCTGAAAATATCTCGGAAGACCTTTTTGAATATTCCAAAAAGACAGTTTTCTCCGAGCCTCAGCTTGATATTGTAACCGACAATTTAAACTCCTTGGGTGACGGATATATTTTCGCTGTTGAATATCTTCCCGGTCAGTTCGACCAAAGAGCAGACTCTGCGGCTCAATGTATCCAGATCATTTCTCAGGGCGACCGTCCTTTAATTAAAACCGCAAGAATCTATGCTCTTTACGGCAATTTGTCCGAGTCTGATATTGCGGCTATTAAGAAGCATGTTATAAACCCTGTTGAATCCCGTGAGGCTTCCTTGGATATGCCCGAAACCTTGGTAACCGAATATGAAATCCCCACAACAGTTCGTACATTAGAGGGCTTCATTTCTCTTGACAGAGCAGGTCTTGAGGCATTTATTAAGGAATATGGCTTGGCAATGGATATTGATGATATTATTTTCTGCCAATCCTATTTCCAAAAGGAACAGCGCGATCCTACTATAACCGAAATCCGCATGATCGATACCTATTGGTCTGACCATTGCCGTCACACCACATTTAACACAGTTATCGATAATGTAACCTTTGAAGATAAGCTTCTTGAAGAAACATATAATAAATATATCGAAACCCGTAAAGAGCTTGGCAGAACAAAGCCTGTATGCCTTATGGATGTGGCAACTCTTGCGGTAAGATACCTTAAGAAAAACGGTATGCTTGATAAATTGGATGAATCCGAGGAAATCAACGCTTGTACC
>JAZSFY010000156.1:0-2966 GCA_045532415.1 Eubacteriales bacterium
GGACCCTGTTGCGGCTTATGAGCGTTGCTTAGCAGAATTTGTTGGTTAATTTAAGGAGTATAAAATGGAAGGCTATAAGAGAGAATTTATTGAATTTTTGCAAAGTGCAAATGTTTTGAAGTTTGGCGATTTTACCGCAAAAAGCGGCAGAAAAATCCCCTATTTTATAAACGCAGGTGAAATCAAGACGGGCGACCAAATCTCCAAATTGGGCGAATTTTATGCAAAGAGCTACCTTGAAAAGGTAGGCAACAGAAAAACCGTTCTTTACGGCCCTGCATATAAGGGTATTTCCATAGCGGTTTCCTCTGCTGTGGCGCTTTCCAAAAATGGTCTTGACGTTCCCTTCTTTTTTAACCGTAAGGAAGCAAAGGACCATGGCGAAGGCGGCGTTTTTGTGGGCTATGTTCCCAAGGAAGGCGAAGAAATCGTAATTGTTGAGGACGTTATTACCGCAGGTACCGCTATCAGAGAAAGCATGGAGATTTTAAAGAACCTTAATGCTAAAATTACCGCTGTGTTCGTAATGGTAGATAGAAAAGAAAAGGGTAAAACCGAGCTTTCTGCTATGAAGGAATTGGAAAATGAATACGGCTTTCCTGTATATTCTGTTGTTGACGTTTATGATATTATCGAATATCTTGAAGAAGACAGCGCAAATGCAGAAAATGTAGAACGTATCAAGAAATATCTTGAAGTGAACGGAGCAAAAGTATGAGAAGCGTAATCGATATTCTCGATCTTTCCGTTGAAGAAATCGATGAACTTATCGCAACAGCTTGCGATATGATAAAGGATCCAAAAAAATATTCCGAATGCTTAAAGGGCAAAAAGATTGCAACCTTGTTTTATGAGCCCTCTACAAGAACAAGATTAAGCTTCGAGGCGGCTATGATTGAATTGGGCGGAAGTGCTATCGGCTTTTCCGATGCCCGTAATTCCTCCACCTCAAAGGGTGAAACAATTGCAGATACCTCTCGCGTTGTAAGCTGCTATGCAGATATAATCGCAATGCGCCACCCCTTGGAGGGCGCGCCTATGGTTGCATCTCTCAATGCTCTTATTCCTGTTATCAATGCAGGGGACGGCGGTCATGCCCATCCTACCCAAACATTGGCAGACCTTTTGACCATTCACCGCGAAAAAGGCAGTTTTCATAATTTAACTGTCGGTTTTTGCGGAGATTTGAAGTATGGCAGACCTGTCCATTCTCTCATCCATGCATTGTCAAGATATACAGGTATCAAAATCGTTCTAATCTCTCCCAAGGAATTAGAGCTTCCCGAATATATCAAGAGGGAAGTTATCGAAAAGCATAATATTCCTTATGTAGAAACAGATTCCTTAGAAAAGGCTTTGCCTGAGCTTGACATTCTTTATATGACTCGTGTTCAGGGCGAACGCTTTGAGGATAAAGCCGAATATGAACGCTTGAAGGACTGCTATGTTCTCAATGCCGAAAAAATGAAGCTTGCAAAATCCGATATGTCTGTTCTTCATCCTCTTCCCAGAGTTGACGAAATAAGTGTTGACGTGGATGCCGATCCAAGAGCCTGCTATTTCAAGCAGGTTGAAAACGGCAAGAATATGCGTAAGGCTCTTATTCTCAAGCTTGTTAGAGATGCTGAGAATAATCCCGAGAAAATCAAGGCATCATTTAATGTGATGGAAACCCATTGCTGCGAGAACAACCGCTGCATAACAAAGCAGGAACGTACCATAACTCCTGCTGCTGTTGTTGCAGGCGATGGAAAGCTCCATTGTGCATATTGTGAATCTGCATTGAAGATCTAGGTTTTTTAATGCTAGATTTGTAATAAAATCTATCAAAAAAATCGATGTGTGCCTTGACATAAAAACACCGTTATGATATAATTATCAGCGTTAATATTAGTTCTTTGCGACTGACGGATAATTGCGGAGCACCGCATGGGAACAAAGAACTCTGTCCTGCGTATTTTGTCGGAATTGCAGGATGAATTTGCCGACCGTCTGGGCGCATTTGCTTAATGAGTAAGTGCGCCCTTTTATATTTTTTCAGAGGTGCTTTAAATGAAAAAAGTTGGTATTCTTATGGGAAGCGACAGTGATGCTCCCATTATAAAAAAAGCAACAGATATGCTTGCTTCCTTGGAGATTCCCTTTGAGGTTCATGTATATTCTGCTCACCGTACTCCCGAGCAGGCTCGTGATTTTTCTGCATCTGCCCGTGAAAACGGATTTGGTGTTATAATCGCTGCGGCAGGTATGGCTGCTCACTTGGCAGGCGCGGTTGCCGCTAATACAACTCTTCCCGTAATCGGTATCCCCTGTAAGGGCCCCGTTCTTGACGGTATGGATGCTTTGCTTGCAACAGTTCAAATGCCCACAGGTATTCCTGTTGCCACAGTTGCAATAAACGGCGGTGCAAATGCGGCTTTGCTTGCAGCACAGATTCTTGCGGTTGAGGATAAAGAGCTTGCCGCTAGATTGGATGCAAAGCGTGTGTCTGATGCCGAAGCAGTTCTTAAAAAAGATGCCGAAATTCTTTCTAAGCTTTAATTAAGATATTTTTATTAATAGGAGAATATAAACTATGAAACTTGTTTACACAGGAAAAACCAAGGATGTTTTCGCTCTCGATAACGGCAATTATCTTCTTAAATTCAAGGATGACTGCACAGGTAAAGACGGTGTGTTCGATCCCGGTGAAAATTCCGTCGGCTTAACAATCGAAGGTGTTGGCGATGTTAACCTTCGTATGTCCGTTTATTTCTTTGAAAAGGTTAATGCAGCAGGTATTAAGACTCACTATGTAAGCGCAGACCTTGAAAACACAACCATGGAGGTTCTTCCTGCAAAGGTGTTTGGTAAGGGTCTCGAGGTTATCTGCCGTCATAAGGCTGTTGGCAGCTTTTTCCGCCGTTACAGCGATTATATCGAAGAAGGCGCAGATAAGTCGGAGGCCAAGCGGTCTTAGGAAGACA
>JAZSFY010000028.1:0-2605 GCA_045532415.1 Eubacteriales bacterium
ACGCTTATAATGGTTATAAATAGCAACGGAAAGTGTGATTTTTGCATCATCCTGTCCGATAACATATTTATCAAGCTCTTCTTTAATCTTTGCAGGCTTGGGAAGCTTGAGAAGAGGCGAAGCCTCCTCAACTATCTCAACTTGCTCTTCAAGAGAAGCATTATATTCCTCGGAAATCTCACAGCACAATGTTAAGCATTCGTCACAAAAATCAACATGATTTCCTGCGATATACAAGGTTGTGAGATGAGAAGAAGGTCTTCCGCAAAAGCCGCATATTGTTCTTTTATCTGCCATAAAATCCTTTATTCTCTTTTCCCGAGCACTTTGTCAACCAAGCCATATTCCTTGGCGGTCAAAGCATCCATATAATTGTTTCTATCGGTATCCTTTTCGATTGTTTCAATATCCTTGCCTGTTACATTGGAAAGCAGCTCATTCAGCATTTTGCGAATACGCTCCATTTCCGCAGCTTCGATTTCAAGATTTGTGGTCTGATCTTGAAAATGTCCGTTAATCAAGGGCTGGTGTATCATTATTTTGGAATGAGGGAGAGCAATTCTCTTGCCCTTTTCTCCGCAAGCCAAAAGAACAGCCGCCATACTTGCACACATACCTATGCAGATAGTGCTTACAGGACATTTAATATAGTTCATGGTGTCATAAATTGCCATACCTGCGCTTATGGAGCCACCGGGAGAATTGATATACAATGAAATCTCCTTTTCGGGATCCTGACTTTCAAGATAAAGCAACTGCGCTACCACCAATGATGCTACTGTATCATTAATGGGTTCACCAATGAAAACTATTCTATCATTTAGCAGACGGGAGAAGATATCATAGGAACGTTCTCCGCGAGATGTCTGCTCTACCACAACAGGGACTAAAGACATATCAATCAAACCTTTCGGGAACTATTATTTTGTGGTAACAACAGCGTTTTCCTTGATAAGGTCTACTGCTTTACGAAGAACGATATCCTCGGAAATGCTGTCTTCAGGAATGCTGGACTTAACAGTTTCGATATCTACATTATAGCCGGAAGCGATCTTCTTATATTCAGCCTCGATATCCTTTTTAAGAGCCTTAAGCTTTTCAGCCTTAACAATCTTGGAAAGAGCCAATCTTGTCTTAACCTGCTTTTCAGCGTCAGCCTTAAAGCCTTCGCGGAACTGTTCCATTGTAGAGCCTGTGTACTGGAAGTACATATCAAGGGAACCGCCCTGAGAAGAAATACGGTATTCAAAATCACGAACATAGCCGTCGATTTCCTGCTGAATCATGCAATCGGGAATTTCAACAGTGGTATTAGCAACAAGAGCATCGATGAGAGATTGTTCAAGCTTTGCTTCAACAGACTTTTCTCTACGTTCGGTAAGCTTTGCCTTAACGTCAGCCTTGTATTCGTCAACTGTGTTAAATTCGGAAACGTCCTTTACAAATTCGTCATCAAGCTCGGGAAGCTCCTTAACCTTAAGCTCGTGAAGCTTAATCTTGAAAACAACAGCCTTGCCTGCAAGGTTTTCTGCGCCGTAATCTTCAGGGAAGGTTACGTCAATATCAAATTCATCGCCGATATTCTTGCCAACGATTTTTTCTTCAAAGCCGGGGATAAAGCTGCCGCTGCCGAGAACGAGAGGATACTTTTCACCCTTGCCGCCTTCAAATGCAACGCCGTCGAGGAAGCCTTCAAAATCGATAACTGCTTCGTCTCCGTTTTCAGCAGCTCTGCCTTCAACAGCAAGCATACGGGAATTACGTTCACGGGTGTTGTCGATTTCCTTCATAACGTCTTCATCGGAAATTTCAACAGATTCCTTTTCAACTTCCAATCCCTTGTATGCAGAAATTTCAACATCGGGCTTAACATAAACTGCAGCCTTAAGAGTAACACCCTTTTCGTCGATGGAAACTACATCAAGCTCAGGACGGCTTACAACATCGAGTTTTGCAGATGCAACAGCGCTTTCATAAGCTTCGGGAAGAAGATTGTCGATTGCTTCATCATAGAATACTGCGCTGCCATAAAGCTTTTCAACGATGTGCTTGGGAGCCTTGCCCTTACGGAAACCGGGAATATTCATTTTAGAAACGTTCTTGCGGTAAACCTTATTTACCTCGGCATCAAACGCTTCCTTTTCAATAAGAAATTCGAATTCATACTTATTCTTTTCGATTTCTTTTGCTTTGATAGATGCCATTATTGATCCTCCAAAATAATCATATTAATACTAGTATACATTGTAAAGAAAATTTCAAAAAAGTCAACCTTTTTTTGGGAATTTGCAATGGTTTTCGGTTCTTTTGTAACGTTTTTTAAAACAAAACACTTTCTATGTTGATTTTTAGTGCAACTTTATATATAATATGTCTTGGAATGGAGGTAATTCCAATGAACGACGAAACTAAGGTTGCCCTTCCTACCGCTTTTGAATATTCTGTGGACAAATTCTCCCACAGGAATGTCAACGGTAGTGTCAATAAAGAGAAAATAAAAATGATTCCCGGACTTTTAATCAGAAGTCTGCTTATTGCAATATGCATCGCCATGTTCGGTTATGCTGTTTTAATGCTTGTTATGGACGCAGAGGAGGACCAAGAG
>JAZSFY010000167.1:0-5820 GCA_045532415.1 Eubacteriales bacterium
GGAAATTGCTCGTTCGGTTTCCTTGATGTTAGTTTTGAGTTTTTCCGCTTGCTCGTTATAAATGCCAGATGGTACTTTGCCGTTCTTGTTATCCTTTTCAAGTTTGGAAAGTTTGCGCTCATACTCGTCAAGTTTGTCTTCAAAGGCGCGAATCTTCTTGGTGCGGTTCTTGAGTTTCCAGCGGTCATAAAGCCGCCTGGTGTGTTCGGTGATTGCCCGTAACATCTTGAGTGCGCTGGTTTCATTAGCCTCCTTGTTCTCCAGCAACTTGTGGCTTTCGTCTGCCACCACTAAATCCCAATCCCTGGAAGCAAGCTCTTTGTTGGCCTGGAAGTTGGCATATGTGGTAATGCAGATGCCCTTCCCGCCGTTATCCTTTGTATTGGCAAGCTGCTTCATTTCAAGGCCAAAACTCTTGTCAGCCGCTTCCACCCATTGCGCGGCTATTTCAGCAGAAGGAACGACAACAAGAATATTATCCTTGCCGCAAACGGCGAGAATATCGGTACTATTATTCATATATAAAAATACATTAATCATATAATTAAATTTAAAAAGGAAGGTAACAGAAATGTTTGACATCAAGCCCTTTGAACAAAAAATGAAAAAATCCATCGCAGTCCTCGAGGAGGATTTCGGCACAATAAGAGTAGGCAGAGCCAGCGCAAAGGTTCTCGATAAGGTAACCGTTTCCTATTACGGCAGCCCTACAGGTATTGAAGGCGTTGCAACCGTTAAGGCTGTTGACGCAAGAACTCTTGTTATTACACCTTGGGAAGCTAATATGTGCAAGGAAATCGAAAAAGCACTTCTCGCTTCCGATGTTGGTATCACTCCTACAAATGACGGCAAATGCATCCGTCTTGTTTTCCCTGCGCTTACCGAGGAACGCAGAAAGGAATTAACAAAGAAAACTGCTAAAATGGGCGAGGATTGCAAGGTTGCTATCCGTAATATCCGTCGTGAAGCTAACGACGCTGCAAAGGCTATGAAGAAAAATTCCGAGATTACCGAGGACGATCTTAAGGCTGCAGAAAAGAACATTCAGGATGTTACCGACAAGCTCATCAAGGAAGTTGATGCAGCTGTTGCAAGAAAAGATAAGGAAATCATGGAAATCTAATTTCCTTTATATAGGTTTAAAATGTTAAAATCGAGGCATTGTCCTCGATTTTAACAAAAATATAAAGAAAATATTGGGAGGGCATTGCCATGTCCGAGCATAATATTCCCCGTCATATTGCCATAATAATGGATGGCAACGGCAGATGGGCAAAAAAACGTTTGCTTCCCCGTACAGCAGGCCATAAGGTTGGCTTGGATACCTTTGTTGATACAGTAGATTCTTGCAGCGATTTGGGAATCGAATATTTAACAGTATATGCTTTTTCTTCCGAAAACTGGAACAGAGAAGCAAGCGAGGTTTTGGCTCTTATGGAGCTTATGAGCAAGGGTATTGTTAAATATGAGCCCGAAATGGTCAGAAAAAACATTAAATTAAAGCTAATGGGCGATATTGACCGATTTGAGGAGAAATACCGTAATGCCTTGCGCGGGGTAGAGGAAAGACTTAAAAATAATACAGGAATGACACTTTGCATCTGCCTTTCATACGGCGGCAGACAGGAAATTGTTTATGCTGTTAACCAATTGCTGAAAGAGGGCAAAACAGAAATAACAGCCGATGATATTTCCAATAACCTTTATTCTGCAGGTGTTCCCGACCCCGACCTTATTGTTCGCACAAGCGGAGAATACCGTATTTCTAATTTTCTCCTTTGGCAATCTGCCTACGCAGAATATTATTTCACCGATGTTTTCTGGCCCGATTTTAATAAAGATGAGCTTATGAAGGCTCTCGAATCCTATTCAAAGCGTCAACGTCGATTTGGGAGGTAATGTATGCTTAAAAGAATATTAACGGCTGTTGTAGCTCTTTTACTTTTGCTCCCTATTTTGATATGGGGCGGTGCATGGGGCTCGGTTTCGCTTTTTGCGTTAATATCCGGCTTTTGTGTTTATGAAATGCTCGGCTGTTGCGGCTTGAGAAAGAATATTTTAATATCGGTTTTCTCTATTGCTGTTTCTGTGGGTGCGGTTTTCCTTCCCATTGAGTATAATATTTTTGAAATGGCGTTGATAATTGTTGCCGCAGTTGTTTGTGCTTTGGTGCTTTTGATGCTTTTGGCGGTATTCATGCATAAAACAGTTGACATCGAGCGCTTGCTCATGTTCTTCTCTCTGCTTATATACATAACAGCGGGCTTTGCGTGTCTTTCTACACTTAGAATAACCTTTGGTATGTGGCCTGTTGCATTTGTTCTTTGTGTATCCTGGTGTACCGATACCTTTGCTTATTTCTCGGGAATGCTCTTTGGCAAGAAAAAGCTTTGCCCCGAAATTTCTCCTAAAAAGACTATTGCAGGCGCTGTCGGAGGCACACTTTTTGGAACATTGGGCGGTGTGGTTGTTTTCCTTATAGTTGGAAGAAACCCCATTTTCGCTCTTTCTGCACTTCCTCTTTCTATTGTTTCTCAATTAGGTGACCTTGCCGCATCTGTTATCAAGCGCCGCTTTGGCATAAAGGATTACGGCAAGATATTCCCCGGTCACGGCGGTGTTCTCGACCGTTTTGACAGTATTATTCCCGTTTCGATATTAACAGGTGCTCTCTTTATAGGCTATTGGATATATGTGTGGGTGCTATAATGGATAAAAATATTTCTCTCCTTGGGTCAACAGGCTCAATAGGTACTCAAACTCTTGATGTAGTGCGTAATCTCGGACTTGGTGTTACTGCGCTTTCTGCTAATTCAAATGTAAAGCTTTTGGAGGAGCAGGTTCGCGAATTTAAGCCTAAAACAGTTTGTGTCGGTAAAGAAAAATATAACGAATTAAAGCTTGCTCTTTCGGATATGAAGGTTGATATCGTTTGCGGTGATGAAGGTCTTTGCCATATTGCCGAAAATGATGAATCCGAAACTATCGTAAATGCTGTTTTGGGCATGACGGGCTTGCGTCCTACCATTACTGCCGCAAATAAAGGCAAGAAAATCGCATTTGCAAATAAGGAAACTCTTGTTGCAGGCGGTAAATTAGTTACCGATGCTGTGAAAAAGGGCAATTCTGTCCTTCTTCCCGTTGATAGCGAGCATTCTGCAATTTTCCAATGTATCCAAGGCGGTACAAAAATTAAAAAAATTTTGTTAACTGGCTCCGGTGGGCCGTTTTTGGGACAAACTAAGGAGTATATTAGTAATGTAACTCCCGAAATGGCGGTGCGCCATCCTCGTTGGAATATGGGCAAAAAGATTTCTGTTGACAGCGCAAGCCTTATGAATAAGGGCTTGGAGCTGATTGAGGCGGTTCATCTTTTTGACGTTGAGCCCGAAAGGGTAGAGGTGGTTATTCATCCCCAAAGCATCGTTCATTCTCTTGTAGAATTTGAGGATAACGCAATAATCGCTCAAATGGGTGAGCCTGATATGCGCTTGTGTATCCAATATGCAATAACCTATCCCGAAAGATACCCTTCTCCTTCTGCTCAATTAGACCTTTTCGGAAAGAACCTTTCTTTCCAAAAGCCCGACGAAGCAACCTTTCCCCTTCTTGCTCTCGCAAAGAAAGCAATTAAAAAGGGCGGAAATATTCCTGCCGTTATGAACGGCGCAAACGAAATTGCCGTAGCATTGTTTTTAGACCATAAAATCAGCTTCCTGCAGATGTTTGATTTGGTTATTAATGCTACCGAAAATATATCTTTTATCGAAAATCCCACTCTTGAGGATATTCTGTATTCGGATAAATCCGCCCGTGAATATGTCCTCTCCCATATTTAAATGGAGTGATATTTAATGCTCTCGACGCTTTTAACCCTTGTTGTTACAATATTAGTTTTCGGCTTTCTTATCTTTATTCATGAGTTTGGCCATTATATAGTTGCCCGTGCATTTAATGTAGGGGTAATTGAATTTGCAATAGGAATGGGCCCGAAAATTAAAACCTGGAAGGGTAAATATAACGATTTTACTCTCCGCGCCATACCCATCGGCGGTTTTGTTAATATGGTGGGCGAATATGACGAGGAAATCCCCGAGGAGCATAAAAATAAAATCCCTTTAAATACACGTCCTGTGTGGAAGCGTATTCTTATTGTTCTTGCAGGTCCGTTTATGAATATCGCCCTTGCTTTTATAGTGATGATAGCAATCGTGGCAAGCGGACCTATCGGCTCTACTGTTGTAGGGGAGTTTGTTGAAAACAGCGTTTCGGACGAATATGGCTTAAAGCTGAATGACGAAATCGTTGAGGTAAACGGCAAGAAGGTTCATTGCTATACCGATATGTCTTATAAAATCATTTCCGACGGAATCGAGCCTGTTGATATGGTTGTCATAAGAAACGGCGAAAGAGTTACCTTGGAGGACGTTCGCTTCGGTATGGAAACCGAGGAAGGCGTTTCCTTTGGTATGCTTGATTTCCGTGTTTATGCAAAGGAAAAAACCGTTATAAACGTGCTGCAGGAATCCTTTTGGCAGTCTGTTTCCACAGTTTATATGACGGTTGACTCTCTTGTGGACACACTAAAGGGAAGATATGGAATCGAGGCTGTCGGCGGTCCTATTGCAATAGGCGGAGAAATAAACGAAACTATAAAATCAAGCCAAACCGTAGGCGATACTGTTTTGAATATTGCGTCATTGTTGGTAATGATTTCTGTTTCCCTTGGCGTGTTTAATTTACTTCCTATTCCGGTTCTCGACGGCGGTAGATTGCTTTTCTATATAATCGAGGCAATTCGCCGCAAGCCTATGGACCCAAAGCTAGAACAGAATATAAGCGCTGTGTTTACAATGCTTCTTTTCACTTTAATGATTTTTGTTGCATGTAAGGATATTGCGGGGTTATTTTAATTATGAAATTAACAAGAGAAATTAAAATAGGGAATATTGCCATAGGAGGAACAAATCCTATGGCAATCCAATCAATGACAAATACAAAAACTGCTGATAAGGATGCCACACTTGCCCAGATCAAATCTCTTTCTGCGGCAGGCTGTGATATTGTGCGCTTTACCGTCAACGATATGGAGGCGGCTGAGGCGATTCCTTATTATGTTGAAAATTCCAATATACCTCTTGTTGCTGATATTCATTTTGATTACAGATTGGCGCTTGCCGCAGCCGAAAGAGGTATTTCAAAGATTCGTATTAATCCCGGTAATATCGGAGATAAAGAAAATATCAGAAGGGTTGCTTCTGCCTGCAAATCAAGAAATATTCCCATAAGAATAGGCATAAACGGAGGAAGCACCGAAAAATCCCTTCTTGAAAAATATGGCGGTCCTACAGCCGAAGCATTAGCCGAAAGCGCGTTGAATAATGCAAGAATGCTTGAAGAATGCTGCTTTTACGATATTGTTCTTTCTGTAAAAAGCTCGGATGTTAAAACAATGGTTGACGCGGCAAGATTGCTTTCCGCTCAATGTGATTATCCGTTACATATTGGTGTTACCGAAACAGGCGACGTTCGCAGAGGTAATATTAAATCTGCAATAGGAATAGGCAGTCTTCTTCTTGACGGTATCGGAAATACCGTAAGAGTTTCCTTAACAGACGACCCCGTAAAGGAGGTTGCCGCCGCTAAGGATATCCTTTTCTGCTGTGGAATCGGCGGCGGAATCAATATTGTTTCCTGCCCTACCTGCGGAAGAACCCGCTCAAATTTGATTACTCTTGTTGAGGAGCTTGAGCTTCAAACAAGAAGCATAGAAACAAATAAACGTTTAACTGTTGCTCTTATGGGATGTGTTGTAAACGG
>JAZSFY010000223.1:0-9617 GCA_045532415.1 Eubacteriales bacterium
TAATTAACTTGATACTCATTATTATAACATAAAACCAATGTTTTGCAATAGGATTTTTGTTAAAATCACCTAACAATTAGTTGTGTCTATATATTCTAAACCTTTGTTTCTTTTACTTGACAAAAAACGATGATTATAATATAATAATGTATTCTTGTATATTGTATTCTTCAGATGGAGGATTTTATGGATTATAATTATCTTGCAGAGCTTTTGTACCCTAATATAAAGACATTTCCTCAGGATATGGAAGCGCGCTACCCTAAGAGAAACCTTCCCGAGGGCGCAAAGGTAACCCGTCTTGCTCCCAGCCCCACAGGCTTCCTTCACATAGGTAACCTTTACGGCGCATTAACAGACGAACGTCTTGCTCATACTTCGGGCGGTGTTTTCTATTTGAGAATTGAGGATACCGATGCAAAGCGTACTGTTCCCAACGGTATCGCAATAATAATTGAAACTCTTAAAAAATTAGGCGTTGAATTTGATGAAGGAGCTGTTATTGACGGAGATAAGGGCGATTACGGTCCCTATCGTCAAAGCGACCGTGCCGAAATATATCAAACCTATGCAAAGCAATTAATCAGAGAGGGAAAGGCTTATCCCTGCTTCTGTACAGAAGAAGAGCTTTCCGAAATCCGCGCAAAGCAGGAGGCAGAAAAGCTCACTCCCGGTTATTACGGCGAATTTGCTATTTGGCGCGATGCTCCTATTGAAAAGATTGAAGAAAAAATAAACGAAGGCGCGCCTTTCGTTTTGCGCTTCCGTTCCGAAGGCAGTATTACAAATAAATTCAAGTTCAATGACCAAATCAAGGGCGATATCGACGTTACCGAAAATGACATCGACCATGTTATCTTAAAGAGCGACGGAATCCCCACATACCATTTCGCTCATGCGGTTGATGACCATTTGATGGGAACAACCCATGTTGTTCGTGATGAAAGCTGGCTTTCCACCTTGCCCTTCCATATTCAGCTTTTCAAGGCGTTGGGCTTCAAGCTTCCCAAATATTGCCACACAGCTCAGGCATTAAAGCTTGACAACGGCAATAAGCGTAAGATTTCCAAGCGTAAGGACCCTGAATTTGGTCTTGCATATTATCACGCTCAGGGCTATCCTGTTTCTGCTGTACGTGAATATCTTTTAACTATGCTTAATTCCAATTTTGAGGAATGGCGTCTTGCAAACCCCGACCTTCCTTTGGAGGATTTCAAATTCACCACAAAGAAGATGAGCGTTTCGGGCTTCCTTTTCGATTTGGACAAGCTTAATGACATTTCCAAGAATGTTGTTTCAAGAATGACAGCAGACGAGGTTTATGACCTTACTCTCACATGGGCAAAGGAAAATGACGAGGAGTTCGCAAAGCTTCTCGAATCCGACCGTGACTATGCTGTTCGTATTCTTTCTATCGGACGCGGCGGTAAAAAGCCTCGTAAGGATATTGCTCTTTGGAGCGAGGTTAAGGGTTATATGTCCTTCTTCTATGATTCGATTTTTGAAAATATCGATGCTATCCCCGAAAAGTTCGATAAGAATGACATTATGGCTGTTCTTGCTGATTTCAAGGATAGCTATGATGAATCGGCAGATCAAAGTCAATGGTTTAATAATATTAAGGCTATTGCCGAAAAGAACGGCTTCTGCCCCGATATGAAGCAATATAAGGCCGACCCTTCTGCTTTCAAGGGCTCTGTTGCAGATGTTAGTATGTTCTTAAGAATCGCAGTTACAGGCAGAATGAATTCTCCCGACCTTTATGAGGTAATGCAGATTCTCGGAAAAGACCGCGTAATCGCCCGTGTTTCAAATATATTCGGTTGATTATCCTTTCAAGGAGTTAAAAATGGAAACTACAAATTTTATACATGATATAATTAATGAGGACCTTGCGGCGAACCCCGAATTAAAGGTTCATACACGTTTTCCTCCCGAACCTAACGGCTATCTTCATATAGGTCATTGCAAGGCTTTGGTTATCGATTTTTCTACTGCAGTTCGTTATAACGGTCTTTGTAACCTCCGTATGGATGATACAAACCCTGCCAAGGAGGATACCGAATTTGTTGATGCAATAAAAGAGGATATTCATTGGCTTGGATTTGATTGGGACGATAGATTTTTCTATGGCTCCGATTATTTCGAGGAAACCTATAAGCTTGCAGAACAGCTTATCCTTAACGGCGATGCCTATGTTTGCGAGCTTTCCCCCGAGGAATTTAGTAAATACAGAGGCGATTTGCAAAATCCTGCTGTTTCCCCTTACAGAGATAGACCTATTGACGAAAGCTTGGATCTTTTCCGCCGTATGCGTGCAGGAGAATTTCCCGAGGGTAAATATACATTACGCGCTAAAATCGACCTTGCCTCCGGCAATTTCAATATGCGCGACCCTGTTCTTTACCGTATCCGTTATATAGACCATCACCGTCAGGGTACAAAATGGTGCATTTTCCCTATGTACGATTTTGCTCATCCTATTCAGGATGCTTTGGAGGGTATAACCCATTCTCTCTGCTCTCTTGAATATGAGGATCACCGTCCTCTTTATAATTGGGTTATCGAGCATTGCGATGTTCCTTCAAAGCCCAGACAGATCGAATTTGCCCGCTTGAATGTTACAAATACAGTAATGTCAAAGCGTTTTCTCCGTTCCTTGGTTGAGAATAAGCTTGTTGACGGCTGGGACGATCCTCGTATGCCTACACTTTGCGGTTTGCGTAGGAGAGGTTATCCCGCTGCTGCTATTCTTGACTTTATCGGACGTGTAGGCGTAGCAAAAAATAACAGCCTTGTTGATATTGCTCTCCTTGAGCATTGTGTTCGTGAGGACCTTAATAAAACCGCACTCCGCCGTGTTGCTGTTTTCGATCCTGTCAAGGTTACTATAACCAACTATCCCGAGGATAAGGTTGAATATTTCGAGCTTCCCAATAATCCTAATGCCGAAAATGCAGGTACAAGACCTTTGCCCTTTACCCGTGAGGTATATGTGGAGCGCGAGGACGTTGCTCTCGATCCTCCTCCTAAATTCTTCCGTATGAAGAAGGGTGGGGAAGTTCGCCTTATGGGTGGATATATCGTTCGCTGTGACGATATTCTCACAGATGCAGACGGCAACGTAACCGAGGTTCTCTGTACTGCAGACCTTGAAACAGGTAACGGTATGCCTGCCGACGGCAGAAAGATAAAGGGAACAATCCATTGGCTTTCCGCAACAGATTGCGCCGAAACCGATGTTGTTCTTTATGACCGCCTTTTTACCGAAGCGGATATGAATGCTATTGAGTCTGCAAAATACGGTGATTATCTTAATCCCGATTCCAAGATTATTGCAAAGGGTGTGAAAATCGAAAAATCTCTTCTTGATGCAAATGCAGGGGACAAATTCCAGTTTGTTCGTAAGGGTTATTATTGCATGGACACCAAGGAAAAGGTTTTCAATAGCGTTGTTGCTCTCAAGGATAATAAAAAGTTTTAATACAAAAGGGGCTTGTTTTTCTATAACAGGCTCCTTTTTCATAAAAACGTAACAAAATAACCCTATATTGTTATTTACAAAAAAATATCATTATGCTATACTGGTAAAGTAATGAAGGATAAGCGTTGATATAAAGCATCTTTTGGAGGCATCCCATGAACAATAAACCCGAATTGAATAATGAAAAGCAAAAAAGCTTTGCCATAAATGCCCGTACTGTTGTTATTTTTTTGGTTTGCGTTTCGGGCTTGCTTTTTATTGCTCGGTTTGATGCAATAAAGGGTGTGATAAGCTGGATAGCAAGCATGCTTTCTCCTGTTATTGTGGGAACTATTCTTGCTTATATAATCAATCCTCTTACCGTAATATTTGAAAATGCTTGTATGCGTATTTTCAAAAAGTTGAAGGAAAAATCAAGAAAGCGTATTTCACGGGGAATATCTATAATTCTCTCTCTTATTGTGTTGATTGCTGTAATCGCTCTTTTGATATTCCTCATTATTCCTGAATTTCTGGAAAGCTTGAATAAACTTATATCAAAAGCCCCCGATCTTTTTGAAAACGTTCTTGCTTGGATTTCCGAAATTCAAAATTCCGATAACGCGTTTATGGCAAATGTTGGTCAATCCATCGACCAGCTTGTTGATAAGCTTTCGGGTTGGCTTATGGGAGTAGCAAGTACAGCGGTCAGCGGTCTTATCGAAAGCGTTATTTCGGTATTTTCGTTCTTCTTTGATTTTATCGTTGCATTGGTCGTATTCGTTTATGCGCTTTTGGAGAAAGAAAAGTTTATCGCTCAAAGTAAGAAATTGATTTTTGCTATTTTCTCTCGAGAGCGTGCCAACGATATTCTTGTGGTTGCACGATACGGAAACGAAACCTTTGGCAAGTTTATTTCGGGCAAGCTTTTAACTTCAACTGTTGTTGGTATTGTAACCTTTACCTTTATGTCCATTATGAAAATGCCCTATCCTCTCCTTTCGGCAGGAATTATTGCCATTACTAATGTAATTCCGTTTTTCGGCCCCTTCATTGGCGGTCTTCCCACATCATTTATTGTTTTAATATCCGATTTCCGCCAAGGTATTATATACATAATCTTTTTGCTGGTGCTTCAACAGCTTGAGGGTAATGTTATCGAGCCTATGATAATGGAGGATAAAACAGGCGTTTCCAAATTCTGGATAATTTTTGCAATTCTTCTTTGCGGCGGCGTTTTCGGTGTTGCGGGAATGATTTTTGCGGTTCCCCTGTTTGCGGTTCTTTTCTATTCTATCAAGCTGTATGTGGAACGTTCCCTTGCAAAAAAAGAGCTTCCAATCCCAAGCGACGATTACCGCAATGCCGGCGGAGTTGATATTGAAACAAATGAGATTTATCCTGCTCCTGCCAAAGCATCCCATAAGAAGCTTTCTGAGGCAGTCCGCGAATGGCGTCAAAGATTAAAAGACGAGGACGAACCAACCGAGGATAAATAAGTATATAATATGAAAGAACGCTTGCCGAGATTTATCGGCAAGCGTTCTTTATACCCCGAAGGATTCATTGCTGAATTTTCGGAAAATGTCCTTTAAAGGACTTATTTCATATTCTTTTCAGCGGCTCCGATCATTTTCTTAACCATCTGACCGCCCACAGAACCTGCCTGCTTAGAGGTGAGGTCACCATTGTAACCTTCCTTAAGGTTTACGCCGACTTCGCTTGCAGCCTCCATCTTGAATCTGTCGAGTGCTGCCTTATTTTCGGGAACCATAGTCTTGTTCTTAGACATTGTTAAATCTCCTTTATAAATTTGCATTTAATTCCATTGAGGTTTTCTCCTCGACACTATTTTGTGTTATAAAGCAAATTTTATTAAAGGTATTTTTTGGAAATAAAAATCAGGGAGGCGAAATACCTCCCTGAAATTATTTTAGATATATTTCTTTATAATATCCTCGAATATACTTCTTCTTGCTTCCATGTCGGAAACCAATTTGATTTGTGTTCTTGCTCTGTCAAGATTTTGTCCTTGATAATGGGTTCTGAAATATGTGTCGCCGTCGAGATAGTCTGTTAAAAATCTCATTCCGCATTCCAAGGTCATCATAATAGCGCCGTCGTGCAAAAGCTTTGCTTCCTCTTGGGTTATACATTCCTTCATTTCCGAAAGAAAACCCGAAGCGTATTCTTCATAGAGCTCAGGAACACAATAAACCTTGCTTAGGTCCTTTTCATCCTCTGCCGCGCTGGATGCACCAAAACGTATGCTGTCGCCAAAATCATAAAGCATAGAACCGGGCATAACGGTATCAAGGTCGATAACACAAATGCCCTTTCCGGTTTTGTCATCAATCATAACGTTGTTAAGCTTTGTATCGTTATGCGTAACTCTTGTGGGAATACGTCCATCCTTTAATCTGTCGGTTATTAAAGAGCAATAATCCTTTCTTTCAAGGAAAAACTGAATTTCTTCTCTGCATTCCTCGATTCTTCCTGCCTTGTTTTCCTGAATAGAATTAATAAGATTATTAAAACGTACAGGTGTGTTATGGAAGTTAGCGATAGTTTCGGTTAATTGAGTAGCATCAAATCCTGCCAAGCATTTTTGAAATTGACCGAACGCCTTTGCCGATTCACCAAACATACCTGCTTTTTCAGCCTTGTTATAGCAGGTGGCGTCTTCAATGAATAAATAAAGCCTGTATATACCGCTTTCGTCCTTGCAGGAGTAATTACCGTCTAAGGTTTTGATTAATGTCAATGATTCTCTGTCAGGGTCGCCGCCGGAAGCATTGATTCTTTCTCTCAAAAATTCAGTAACAATGGCAATGTTGTTAATAAGCCCATCCGAATCCTTGAAAATGTCGGTATTGATGCGCTGAAGAATATAATTGCGGTTGTTAATGTTCACCTTGAATGTTAGATTAATATGTCCGTTGTGGATTTGAGTAATCTCGTTTACTTCAGGTGAATCAAAAAAATATCCGCAAACCTTGGTTACGATGTTGTTGGTTATTTCCATAATTCCTCCGGATAAACTCCGTTTTCAATTGATCTTGCAATATGCTCAACCACAACATCTCTGTCCTCGCGATAGGTTACGCCGTACCACTTTGCTTCGGTACGCAAAACCTTTGCGCTTTTATCGCTTGCGGCAAGATATTTTTTAACAGCATCGGGAAGATAAAATTCCTTTTTCATTTCGTCGCCACCGCTTGTGAGAAATTCCTTAAAGCTGTTTTCGGCATATCCGAAAAATTCGTTAGGCAATCCCCAGCAATTCATCGAAACGATCGTGTCCTCGGATATATCATTCCATTCATCGTTTTCGAAATATGCTGTGTTGCCGTTTTCCAATCTTTTAATCTTTGTTCTTTCGGTAATGTCGATAAGTATACCCTCATCCGAAACCTTACATTCTCCTCGGGAAACAGTTCCGTTTTCGGTTAAGGTGTTCTTCAAAACAAATCCGGCCATACATGCAGGGGAATCGCTGTTTGAATTCATGTGCTTTGCAATAATTTCAAAGCTTTCTCTGCCATAAAAGTCATCGGAATTAACCGCCGCAAAAGGACCCTTGATTTCGTTTCTTGCGGCCAAAACAGCATGGGCGGTGCCCCATTGCTTAATTCTTCCTTCGGGAACCGAATATCCCTCGGGCATATCATCAATGCTTTGGAAGCAATATGCTGTTTCAATTTTGTTGCCGATTCTGTTTCCGACTGTTTCCTTAAAAATCTCAAGGTTTTCTTCCTTAATAACAAAAACAACCTTGTCAAATCCGGCTTTCATTGCATCGTAAACTGTATAATCCAAAATAAATTCGCCGTGGGGGCCAATAGGGTCAAGCTGTTTCAAACCGCCATAACGGCTTCCCATGCCTGCTGCCATAACTAATAATGTCATTGTGAATCCCTCGTTTCGATAGATATATATATTATTGTATAATATTTTCACCAAAAAGTAAAGTGAAAATTGAAGCATTTTGGAAAAATAAGACAAATTCATGTTGACATTTGGTAGGTTAAATTTTATAATTGATATTGAATAAAACCTTCGGGAGAATGTATTATGAATAAGATGGTTAAAATTGGTGTTATCGGTCTTGGCAATCGAGGCTTTGGCTTGCTTACAGCTGTGTTTCTTCCTATGTGGGAGCATGGCATTATTGAAGTAACGGCAGTTTGTGATTATTATGACGACCGTGCAGAGGCAGGCGCAAAGGCTGTTGAAGAAAAAACAGGCAAGCGTCCTTTCTGCACAACAAACTGGAAGGAAATAATAGATTGCCCCGATGTAGAAGCTGTTTTAGTTCTTACTGCATGGGAATCTCATGTTGAAATGGCGATTGCTTCTATGAAGGCAGGGAAGCGTGTTGGTATAGAGGTTGGCGGTGCGTATAGTATTGACGATTGCTTCCGTTTAATAAAAACCTATGAGGAAACAGGCGTCCATTGCATGATGATGGAAAACTGCTGTTATGGCAGACGTGAGCTTATGGCGCTGAATATGGCAAAGGAAGGTCTTTTCGGAACCGTAGTTCATTGCTCAGGCGGATATATGCATGATCTCCGCGAGGAAATTGTTAACGGTGACATTAATCGTCATTACCGTCAAAGAAACTATCTCCTTCGTAACTGCGAAAACTATCCCACTCATGAATTGGGCCCTATAATGCCTATTCTTGATATTAACCACGGTAACCGCTTTGTTACATTAAATTCTGTGTCCTCCTGTGCAAAGGGGCTTCATGAATTTGCGTTGGAGCATCGCGGTGCTGATGATCCTGTTTCAAAATTGGATTTCGCACAAGGCGATATTGTTACAACTATATTAAAATGTGCCGATGGCAAAACCGCTGTTCTCACATTGGATACTACATTGCCCAGAATATATTCTCGCGGATTCACAGTTCGCGGAACCAAGGGTATGTATTGTGCCGACGGAGATTATGTTCATAAGGATGGCGAAAATGAATTTGACCTTCTTTCCGATAAAATGAATAATGCAGAAAATTATGCCGAAGAATATGAGCATCCTCTTTGGAAAGAATATCGCAAGAATCCTATTGGTGGTCACGACGGTATCGACTGGCTTGTGTATAACGCATTTGCAGAATCTGTCAGAGAAAATATAACTCCTCCTATTGATACTTATGATACAGCAACCTTAATGTGCATTTCCTGCTTAAGTGAGCAATCTGTGGCAATGGGCGGCGCTCCTGTGGCAGTTCCCGATTTTACAAACGGCAAATGGGTAGAACGTACCGAAAAGAAGGAAAATTCCGATAGTATATATAAATTATTTAGGTAGATAAAAACGGTCTTTTCAGGGTTAAAGAAAAAAGTTTTAAAAAATCGAAAAAAGGGGTTGACAAACAGCCCCTTTTTGAATATAATGGAGAAACCGCGCTGAGGAAAGTGCGGTGCGAACATTAAAAGCTCATAATTCTGAATAGACCTTCGTGTCAGGCTTCCTTATTATTTATGTTTGAGGTTCAAAACGGTTTTCCATTGCAAATTGAGGCAATTACAGGGCTCCGAAAAAAACTTCAAAAAAAATATAAAAAGGGGTTGACAAAACGAAAAGTCTGTGATAGAATAGCAAAGCTGTCTGCGAGAGAGCAATCGCAAGAGCGAATGCAGGACGAGCAGAGAGTGCGAACGGACATTGAAAATTGAACAACAGAAGTACAAAGCATAACTATGCAATATGTACAAGACTCGTTAATTCTTTTAAAAACAAGTAAAGAGCAAAACAGGAAATTTAGTTCGCTTTCGGGCGAATAAATATAACAACTCATTTGAGAGTTTGATCCTGGCTCAGGATGAACGCTGGCGGCGTGCCTAACACATTCAAGTCGAACGGAGTTGGAATTTAGCTTGCTATTGACCAACTTAGTGGCGGACGGGTGAGTAATGCATGAGCAACCTGCCTTAAAGAGGGGAATAACACAGAGAAATTTGTGCTAATACCGCATGTGCTGTAGTGAGGGCATCCTCGTTACAGTAAAGGAGCAATCCGCTTTAAGATGGGCTCATGTCTGATTAGATAGTTGGTGAGGTAACGGCTCACCAAGTCTACGATCAGTAGCCGGACTGAGAGGTTGAACGGCCACATTGGAACTGAGATACGGTCCAGACTCCTACGG
>JAZSFY010000259.1:0-3280 GCA_045532415.1 Eubacteriales bacterium
TATGTACAAGATAAACTATTGCGGCTATGCTTTGGCTACCGTTGCAAGAATCCTTGTTATCGTGGCTGCTTATATGGAAAGCGTTCCTTTAATGTTAGTCTTCACCGCTATCGCTTCTCTTGGTATGTGTCCTCTTCAGGGCGACTTGAATGCTGTTATTGCTTCTGCTTCAGATTATACTCATCTTACCACAGGTAAGCGTATCGACGGCACAATGTATTCCTGCACCTCTCTTGGTGTTAAGATCGGTGGCGGCTTGGGTACCGCAATCTCCGGTTGGTTGTTGGCTGCCGCAGGATTCATCGAAGGCGGTTCGGCTTTTCAGCCCGATTCGGTTATCACAATGTTGAATGTTATGTATCTTTGGTTGCCTGCAATCTTCTGCGCACTTGTTACATTCTTGTTGACCAAGCTTAATGTAGAAAAGGCAAACCAAAAGCTTATCGAAGAAAAGAAAAACGCTGAAAATATTTAAGGAGGTATGGCTTTATGAAAGAATTTCATAAGTTTGACAGAATAGGAACAACTCCCCACAGAAGCTATTATATTCCCTTTGCTCCCGATGATATTGTTAAAACCAAGCATAGTATTTTAGACCGCACATCAAGCTCCCGCTTTACCTCTCTTGACGGTGTTTGGCAGATAAAACAGCTCGACCATGTTGAAGATTTCGATGTAAACGAAATGCTTGGCGAATCTATTCCCGTTCCTGCCTGTGTGCAGATGCATGGCTACGACCATATTCAGTATCTCAACATCCGCTATCCCTTCCCTGTTATGCTCCCTCACCTGCCCTATGAAAACCCCTGCTGGCATTACCGCCGTACTCTAAACATCAAAAAGCAAAAAGGCGAAAGATATTATATCAACTTTGAAGGTGTTGACAGCGCGTTTTACCTCTACATCAACGGTCAGTTTAAGGGTTATTCCCAAATTTCCCACGCTACCAGCGAATTTGACATAACCGAGCTTGCAGTAAACGGCGAAAACACAATCGACGTGCTTGTTCTTAAATGGTGTATCTCTACCTATTTGGAATGTCAGGACAAATTCCGTTTTTCGGGCATATTCCGCAGTGTATATATGCTCACCCGTCCCGAAAACCATATCACCGATTATAAAATTGAAACAACATTTTCCGAAACAGACGGTATTCTCACCTTTATTAACGAAAGTGATGTTGACATTAAAATCCTTTTGGAAGGCAACAGCATTATCGTTCCTGCAAAGCTTAAAGCGGAAATGGTTGTTCCCAATGTTAAGCCTTGGACAGCCGAAAAGCCTAATCTCTATACTCTCGAGCTCCACGCAAACGGCGAAAAAATTATTGAAAGCGTAGGATTCAGAACAGTAACCATCGATGGCTGTGTTTTCAAAATTAACGGCGAGCCGGTTAAGCTTAAAGGTGTAAACCGCCACGACTTTAACTGTGAAACTGCAGCAACCGTCAGCCTCGAAGAAATGGCAAAGGATATTCACCTTATGAAGGAGCTTAACGTTAACGCCGTAAGAACCTCTCATTATCCCAACAGCCCCGAATTTTATCTCCTTTGCGATACCTTCGGAATCTATGTTATGGACGAAGCCGACCTTGAAATGCACGGCGCTTGTTCACGTGACGGCGGATATGACCTTGGACTTTGGTCTGAATATGCCGAAAATGAATTTTTCACCCCCGGCATCACCGACAGACATATTTCCCTTGTTGAACGTGACAAAAACCGCTCCTGTGTTATAATCTGGTCTCTCGGCAACGAAAGCTCCTTCGGCAAGGCATTTTTTAAGGGTGCAAACTATATTAAAAACCGTGATAAAACCCGTCCTATTCATTACGAAGGTCTGCAAAGTGCTGACCCGAAATATTATTATACCGAGCTTGTGGATATGGTCAGCATGATGTATCCCAGCTTTGAAAAGATTCGCACTGATGTTCTCGAAAACGAAAAAGAAACCCGTCCCTTTGTTCTTTGCGAATATACCCACGCAATGGGTAACAGCTGCGGTGATATTGCTGAATATTGGGATATGATCTACAATAACGAGCAGATGATGGGCGGCTTTGTTTGGGAATGGGCAGATCACGGCATAAAAACCGACAAAGGCTTCCTCTATGGCGGCGATTTCAAAGAACCCGAGCACGACGGAAACTTCTGTGCCGACGGTCTTTTAACTCCCGACCGAAAGCTGAAATCCAATGCTTTGGAAATGAAAGCGGTTTACGGAGGTAAAACAAAATCCAAAATATATAGTATCGAAGCTCCCACAAGCACCTACAAATTCTCATCTGCAATCGCAATCGAGGTAAACGAGCACACAGGCGAAATCACCTCTATTAAGGCCGACGGCAACGAGGTTCTCCGCATACCCATGCATTTTAATATCACTCGTTACACCGACAACGACCGTGATATTGTTCCCCATTGGATAGGCAGATGTCATCTTGATGATTGTAAGCCTCATATATTCTCCTGCCAAAAAACCGATAACACCTATAAATTCGAGGGCTGTCTTGCGGCAAACTGCCTTATGCCTGCTGTATATTTCAATCTCTTTTATGAGGTTACGGGTAACGTACTTACAGCCACTATCGAATATAAGCTTGCCGATTATATAGAAAGATTCCCTCGCTTCGGCATTGAGTTTGGTGTTGACAAGGCATACGGAAACTTCTCGTATGTTGGATTTGGACCTACCGAGAGCTATGCAGACAAACATATCGCCTGCGAATACGGTTATTATGTAAGCTCTGCTCAGGAAAACTATGACCGTGAATACATTCGTCCTCAGGAATCGGGCAGCCATTATGCCTGCAAGTATATGGCGGTCAAGAATCTGTTCAAGGTAACTGCGGAACAGCCCTTCTCCTGCTCGGTGAATCCATATACTACAAAACAGCTTTGCGAAACACTTCACTCCTTCGAGCTTAAGGAAAACGATTTCGTAAACGTGTGTATTGACCTTGCAATGCGTGGTGTTGGCTCTCACTCCTGCGGACCCGACCTCCCCGAAAAATACGAAATTCCCAGAACAGGAAAGAATACATTTAAGTTTACATTCTAATAGTATCAGCATACGTTGTATTTTTGGCGAAAACACAAGAAAGCCGTGGGTTTATTAATTCATTAACCCTCGGCTTTCTATATTTCATTCTGATGTGCTTTGTTTTCTTCGGAAACAGCTTGTCCTATCGTGAATTTTGTAAAAATTAGTGTAAAATGGGGTCAAGTTGTTTGCATGTATGCCATTTTTGTGAAAAACCTCAAAGTGGCGAAAAGCCAGT
>JAZSFY010000103.1:0-5340 GCA_045532415.1 Eubacteriales bacterium
CATGGTTGTAAGTCCTTGTCTGTGTGACTGATGTTGCTATATTCAAGAAATGCTCGCTTCTTAGGAAACGAGCATTTCAATCTTATTAAAATTATTTCTGCTTGGGCTTTATAACCTTGTTGAGTGCATTCCAAATCACGCCGGACAGGCATATCGAGGAGAACAAGCCTGCAACGATACCAACGATAAGGGGAAGTGCGAAATCGCGGATAGAATCGCCGCCGAAGATATAAATCATACCGATAGCAAGAAGTGTTGTAATGGTGGTGTTAATACTTCTGCCGAGAGTATCATGAATACCGTCGTTTACGATATCGCTAAACTCCTTGTTTTCGGTATCCTTCTTCTTGTTTTCACGAATACGGTCAAATACGATAATTGTCGCGTTAATAGAATAACCGAGAATTGTAAGCAATGCCGCAATAATGTTGGAGTTTATGGGAATCTGCAAGAGAGAATAAACAACGAACATTACGAAAAGGTCGTGGCACAAGCAAGCAACTGCAGCCAAGCCGGAAGCAGCCTCGAAACGAATCCAAATGTAGATAAGCATCAAAGCAACTGCAACTGCAACAGCAAGAATAGCTGTTTTTGTAAGGCTGTCGCCGATTGTAGGAGCAATTGTAGTTACCTGAATATCCTTAACGTCAATGTTGGGATATGCTTCAACAAGGTCATCCTGCAAAGCGGATTGCTGTTCTGTTGTAAGAGCAGCGGTGCCTGTACGGATAATAGCCATTGTTGCGATTGTGTCAGAGGCCTTAGTGGAGGAAACATATTGCTGACCGAGCTTTTCGTTGTCGGTGATAATCTTGTTGATGTTATCGCAAACCTCTTGTGTAACCTCTGTACCCAAATCGATTCTGATTTCGGTACCGCCGGAGAAGTCGATGTCGATATTAAAGCCTCTAACCAAGAAGGAAACGATGCCTACAAGGATAACAACAGCGATAATGCCAAGTGTTACCTTTTGATTTTTAATAAAATGGAACTTACTCATTATTCAGCACTCCTTCCCAAAGCCTTGTAAACGCTTGTCTTTGTGATGCCCATGCCTACGGAAAGGTGAAGCAATGCTCTTGTAATAACCAAAGCGGTAAAGAGGGAAATGATAACACCGATGAACAATGTTGTAGCAAAGCCCTTAATAGTACCGGAGCCGAGGAAGTAAAGAACCGCACAAGCGATTATGGTTGTAACGTTGGAGTCAAGAATAGCGGTAAACGCTCTCTTAAAACCGCCCTTAATAGCCATCTTTGCGCTCTTGCCCATTGCGATTTCTTCCTTCATTCTTTCAAAGATAACAACGTTTGCGTCAACCGCCATACCGATAGAAAGAACGATACCTGCAATACCTGCCAATGTAAGGTTTGCCTGAGTGAAAATAAGAACAAGACCGAAAATGCCTACGTAAGCGAAAAGGGCGATTGTAGCCATAACACCGGGAACCTTATAGTAAATGCACATAAAGAGCATAACCAAAGCGATACCGATTGCGCCTGCAACAAGCGCAGCAGAAAGGGAATTTTCACCCAAGGTCGCGCCGACAGTTCTTCTTTCAACAACGTTAAGCTTATATCTCAAAGCACCTGCGTTAATGTTAGCCGCAAGCTGTTCGGCCTGAGAAAGCTCGGTAAAGGAACCGCTGATGATAGCCTCGCCGCCTGTGATACCTGTATCCTTATATTCAGAGGAAACAGAGGGGTTGCTGATCATCATGTCGTCCATGTAAATGCCAAGGCTTGTCTGGTTGGCTGCAGCAGCCTTTGTTGCAGCAGCAAACTTTGTAGAGCCTGCATCTGTAAGCTTAAGAACAACGCAGATTTCGGTAGCACCGCTGTCGTTGGTGTAATAGCTTGCATAAGCGTTGTCAACGTGTTCACCCTGAAGAACAACATTTCCGCTTGCATCCTTAAAGGTAAGAACAGCAGTCTGCATATAGCTGGAAATAGCCTCGTCGGGGTCGTCAACGTCGGGAATTTCGATTGTGACCATATCGTCACCGGTAAGATAACACAAAGCTTCTGTAAGACCTTGGTTGTCAAGTCTGTCTCTCATAACCTGATAAACAGAATCCATGCCTGTGCTCAAAGCATCGCCTGTGTCGTCTGTGTCTGCCTGGAAAGTAACGACGGAGCCGCCCGCAAGGTCAAGACCCAAGCGGATTGTACCGTCCTCAAATATTCCTTTTAGCTGCTTATCATCGTTAATGTAAACACCGCAAACGGTAATCGAGCAAATAAGCACGATAGCGAGAACGAGGAGCACAAAACGCGACAAATAAGCTGCGCGTGAGTAATTCATCTGCAAAATACCTCCGGAAAATTCGTTAATTTTCTAACATTCCTATTATACATATATATGGCCGTTTAGTCAAGCATTATTTTTTTATAACGCCCTTAAAAGTCCCATTTTTCTCAATAAATCAGCCTTAAAGCCTTATTCTTTACCTGAATAACAGCCTCCTGAAGCTCTCCTCCGTTTTCTCCGTCTAATGACCATCCTCTGGGAGAATCAAAGGTCACCTTGGCATTTTTAACCTTTTTGCGGATAACAGCTTCACTGCTAAGCTTAAAGTTAAGCATATCATTGGTCATCAAGGTGGCTTCCTTAATATTCTTGGGAGCCTTAACCAAGGTTACCTCAAACAAACCGTCGTCAAAGCTAACCTCGCTTTTTGGCCAGGTAAACATACCGCCTGCTCTTAATGTATTGGAAAACGAAGCAAGGAGAAAATCTCCGCCGATAATCTCGTTGTCCAATTCCACCTTATAACGAACCTTTTTCGCCTCTGCAAGGTCGCTTATGCCCTTAAGTAGATATGCGCTGTGGCCCATTATGTTTTTTAATTGCTGGCTTGTCATATAAGAAGCACCTGCAAAAAGCCCTGTGCAGGCAATATAAACAAAATATCTGTCCCCAAATTGACCAATGTCAATATATTTCGCCTCTCCCTCGGCAATCCTTTTCGAAGCCTCGGAAATCTTCTTTGTTAATCCCAATGATGCGGCAAAATCGTTTGTACTGCCGAGAGGGATGTAACCCAAGGGAACATCAGCGCCCGACCTTAAAATGCCGTTAACCGCCATATTTAATGTGCCGTCGCCGCCGATTGCTGTTATAAGGTCATAATCTCCTGCCTCGCTTGCGATTATATCCTCGGTTAAACGGTTTGGCGCAGTAGGCAGAACAGTAACACGGTATCCCGATTTTGTAAAGCAGTCTACCGCCTCAAAAAGCTTTGATTTTCCTTGCCCTTTGCCCGAAACAGGGTTAACGGCAAGCAATAATTTTTTTTCATATAAAGCTGACATTTTATCACATCCTTAATGAATGCATTTTACCATAAAATTTTCTGTATTGCAATGGTTGAAAAAATGTGTTACAATGCCCGTGTAATATAAAAAACATAAAAAGGGAAGTGTTAAACATGGCAAGATTCGATTTTACCAAACCCAAAAGCTCTAAAATAAAGCTTAAAAAAGGAGATATGCAAAAGCTTTCCTCCTTTAAAGTCAAAAAAAGCGATGACGGCTTTACCTATCTTGATGCCGCCAAATCTCCCTTCGTAATCGGCGGTATCCCTCATCCCGACGATAATAACGGCGAATATTACCGCCTTGATGTTAATAACAAGCCTGCCTATTCAGGTGCAAACTGCCAATTAGGTCTTTGTACCGCAGGAGGCACAGTTCGTTTTTCCACCGATGCCGACCAAATTTCTCTCCATATCAAAAACCGCGCTTCTATCGTCGGTATGCACCATTTTGCCGACAGAGGTGTTTACGGTGTTGACGTTTATGTAGGCACAGGCTCCAACCGTGTTTATGTTGGCGAAAAAATGCAAACTCTTGCCGATTCTCCCGATGAAAATAAGGGTGTTATCAATCTCCCTAAGGGAATCAACGAGGTTACAATCAATCTTCCTCTTTACGGAGGTATCGAAAGCCTTCATATAGGCTTCCCCGAAAAATCCTATATCGGTGCGCCGACACCCCGTGCATTCAAGCCTATCGCATTTTACGGCTCCTCAATAACCCAAGGCGGCTGTGTTTCCCGTCCCGGCAACTCCTATGCAAACATAATCTGCCGTGCTCTTGATGCCGACTGCAAAAATCTCGGCTTTTCGGGTGCCGCAATGGGCGAGCTTTCCATTGCCAATATCATCGGCACATCCGACCTTTCCTGCTTCGTTATGGACTATGACTATAATTCTCCCTCCCACGAGCATTTAAGGGAAACTCACGAGCCCTTCTATAAGCGTGTTCGTGAATTAAACCCCAATCTCCCTATTGTTTTCGTAACCCACCCAATTTTCTGGGAAGAAAGGGATTGGGACGAAGAACGCTTCGACATCGTCAAGGAAACCTACAAAAACGCTAAGGACAACGGTGACAAAAACGTTTATTTTGTTGACAGCCGCGATTTCTTCCCCTCGGAAATGCGCGACCTTTACGCTGTTGACAATCTCCACCCCAACGACCTCGGTCAGTATTTCATGGCAAAAGCAATCTTTCCCAAGGTCTGCAAGGCTCTTGATTTTTAATATTTTTATTTCCCGCGATTGACCTTGTTCAAACCCTACCCTTCCTCCGCGAGAGGGGTTAGAATAAGTAATAGGTAAGAGGTAAGAGGTAATAGGTAATTGTAGGGGCGGGGCTTGCTCCGCCCGTTTTATATTTCCCGCGATTTTTTTAGTTCCGCGGTGTAGTTTATTCAAATTGAAAGCGCTTCTCCGCGTGAGTTGTTAGAATAAGTAATAGGTAATAGGTAATAGGTAATTGTAGGGGAGGGGCTTGCTCCTCCCGCATTTTTTGGGTGTAATTAATTTCCTGCGCCAAGCTTTTATAAAAAACGGGCATTTTTTATATAAAAAACGTTTGGTTAATAGCGCTTGCTACAAGCCTTGCTGAATGTCCGCGCGGCAAAACTGACAAAACCAGTTGACGAACATCGCGCTTTAAAAAAAGAAAAACAAAAAGACGGTTAAAAAACCGTCTTTTATGTTTGAAAATAAGTTCAGTAACTCTAAATTACTTAAGAGTAACCTTACCGCCAACTTCTTCGAGTTGAGCCTTGAGGCATTCAGCTTCTTCCTTGGAAACGCCGGTCTTAACCATCTTAGGTGCGCCAACAACGATTTCCTTAGCTTCGCCGAGACCGAGGCCGGTGATTTCCTTAACAGCCTTGATAACCTTAAGCTTAGCAGCTTCGTCGTAGGAGGTAAGTTCTACGTCGAATTCGGTCTTTTCTTCTTCAGCGGGAGCTGCAGCAACAGCAGCAACGCCTGCAACTGCTACGGGAGCAGCAGAAACGCCGTATTTTTCTTCGAGTGCGCTA
>JAZSFY010000073.1:0-3226 GCA_045532415.1 Eubacteriales bacterium
TCTTTTTGCGCCCTTTTCGGCGTTTCGGTCTTGCAATACGTGAGTATTGCGGCATCCTCAACAGCCAAAAATCATCACAAAAATTCTTCCTTTTAGGTCGAAGATTTTTCAACGAGAGAATTTTTGGACAATCGAGGAAAAAACGGAGTGAATACTAACGTATTCACGAGTATTTTGACGAGGAGTGAGCGGAAATTATCCGCCGAAAAATGGTTCGGATTTACTTAACTCACTCTACACAGAATGCATTCGAAACAAAAAATCAATGAGGTAGAATTATGTTTAATATGGATAAATTTTCAAATCTGCTTTCTTCTAAAAGAAGGGAAAAAGGTCTTTCCCAAGGTCAGCTTGCGGAATTGATAGGCGTTACACACCAAGCTGTTTCAAAATGGGAGCGTGGCGAGGCTATGCCCGAAATAAGTAAAATCGGAGATATTGCCAAAATACTCGGCGTTCCCACAAATGAGCTTTTGAATGCATTATATGAAAACGAGGGCAACGCTCCTAAAGAAGAAACCAAAACAAACGATGCCGACGCAGAATATTTTGCGCTTCCCGACAAAACCCATGTGGGCGACATTTATGCTCTTGCACCCCGACTTTCCAAGCCTACCCTTCATCAGGCTATAAATACCTTGGTTGAAGCAAAGGGCGCAGGAAGCGCATCTATGCTTTATCCCTTTGCCGAAAAGGAATTTTTGAACGAATTGGGCACAAAGCTTTTTGCAAGAGGCGACACAAGGCTTGCGGCTTACGTTGACGATGATATTTTAAAATCCCCTATCGTTGAATGTATTGCAAGCGCAGATTCAACCATGGACAATAACACAAGGATAGCCTTCTACAACAAAGCAGGTCAGCTTTTGACCTATTGCAAGGATGCAAAATTTGTAAACGAAATGTTCGAACATTTCACCAACCTGCAATACCGTTGGGATATTTGGAAGCCTTATGTAGGTCGGTTCCCCTCGGAGGCTGTTGTAGCCCAAGGCATCAGAATGGCGATACACAACGGGCCCGGATGCTTTAATACATGGTGGGACATTGTCGGCAGAAGAAATATTGCAAAAATATTCCTCGGTTATGTTGATAATTACGAAAAGAATAATTACCGCGCCTGGGCTGACCTTACCAATATATACGGATTTGCCGATTCGGCTATTATGGAGAAATCCATAAAGGAGCGCATTAACGATCCTGAAACCGATTGCAGAATATTCAAGCCCCTTCTCCGCCATTTCTCCGATGATTTAAAGGATTTGCTGGCGCAAAAGGGTGTGGTTGATACTAACCAGAATAACAATCAATATAACCAAAGCAGAGTCAACCGCCGCAAGAATTATAATGCCGCAAGCAGCGATATGATCGAGCTTATGGTTATGGATAAGCTTCAAAAAGAGCTTGATAATGCCGATTTGGAGGATATTCCCGATATTCTTGCACAGGTTACTGCATCATTAAACGGTTTCCGTTCGGCTATGAAGGATAAAAGCGGAAACGAAGGCTCGGAGGAAATGCTTGTTTCTATTATGGAAAAGCTTAACGACATCGATTCCCGTTTGGAGGATATCGAACGCCGTTTGGCTGACCATGAGGACAGAATCGAGGATATTGAGGATAATAACGATTAAAAAACAAATAAGTAAGGGAATATCCTATTGATATTCCCTTTCTTTTATGGTACAATCATCAAACTATGTTCAAACGGAGATATTATGAAAATACATTTATTTGACCATTTTACATATAAAAAGCTGTTGAGGTTTACTCTGCCGTCGATTGTTATGATGATATTCACATCAATTTACGGTGTGGTAGACGGATTTTTTGTTTCTAATTTTGCAGGTAAAACAGCCTTTACCGCATTGAATTTCATTTATCCCGTTATAATGATTTTAGGCGCATTCGGCTTTATGTTCGGAACAGGCGGAGGTGCGCTAATTGCCAAAACCTTAGGGGAGACAAAGACAGAAAAGGCAAACAAGATTTTTTCCATGGTGGTTGCCGCTTCTCTCGGCTTGAGCATTATTCTCACGGTTCTCGGTTTTATTTTTATACGTCCTATCGGCGCAATGATGGGTGCTGAGGGCGAAATGCTTGATAACTGTGTAGTCTATGCAAGAATAAGCCTTTTGGCTTTACCTGCGCTTATGCTTCAATTTGAATTTCAAAGCTTATGTATCACAGCAGAAAAGCCCAATTTAGGATTAGGAATCACCATAGCCGCAGGATGCACAAATATGATTTTGGATGCTGTTCTGGTTATGCTTCTTCCCGAACCGTACAAGCTGGCAGGCGCGGCAATCGCAACAGCGGCAAGCCAATATGTCGGCGGATTTGTTCCTCTTATATATTTCATGAGGAAAAACGACAGCCTTCTAAGAATCGTAAAGCCCGAATTTGATATTAAATCTCTTTTTAAGGTTTGTGCAAACGGTTCATCGGAATTAATGTCAAATATTTCCATGTCCCTTGTGGGCATGATTTATAATATCCAGCTTCTCAAATATGCAGGGGAGAACGGAGTTGCGGCATACGGCGTTTTGATGTATGTTAACTTTATTTTCCTTGCGGCTTATATCGGTTATTCGGTTGGAACTGCTCCCATAATAAGCTATAATTACGGCGCAAATAATACAACAGAATTGAAAAATGTATTAAGAAAAAGCTTTGTTATTATTTCGGTATGCTCGGTAGCAATGCTTCTTTCGGGATTTTTGCTGGCAGAGCCCTTGGCTGATATTTTTGTAAGCTATGATGCCGATTTGAAGGATATGACGTTAAATGCCTTTAGAATCTTCTCGTTCTCTTTCCTTTTTGCAGGCATTGCAATTTTCGGCTCGTCATTCTTCACGGCTTTAAACAACGGTCTTATTTCGGCAATCGTTTCCTTCCTCAGAACCCTTGTTTTCCAAATTATCGCGGTTCTCGTATTCCCTATTTATTGGGGATTAGACGGAATTTGGGCTTCGGTTGTAGCGGCAGAAGCCTTGGCTGTGGCAGTAAACCTTATATTCCTCGCCACGAACAAGAAAAAATATAATTATTAGTATTTAGTGACAGCATAACATTGCGTTATGCTGTTACTTTTTTGTTTTTAACAAAACTTAAACATTTCTCAAAAATTTCAAAAACAACCGAGGGATATAATGAAGCCACAAACTGAAAGGAGATAATCAAATGTCTAAGTTCGTAGAAGCAAATGAAAAGATTGCAGAAAAGG
>JAZSFY010000061.1:0-5231 GCA_045532415.1 Eubacteriales bacterium
TAACATGGGAATCCAGCGACGAATCCGTTGCAGTAATAACCGAAGGCAACAGAATTGAATTTGTCGGCGTAGGTACCGTTACAATTACCGCAACAAGCGAAAGCGGATTGACCGATACCGCAACCTTTGAAATCACCGAGCGTCCTGCACTTGAACGTATTGAAATCGGAGTTTACAGCGGTACATATTATGTAGATCCCAATCATTTGTATGGTTTCGGTTGTCAGTTCTATCCCGAAAACGCTTATGAAGAAACCACATGGTCTTCAAGTGATGAATCTGTTGCAATTGTTGACGGAAACAGTATCATATTTGTCGGCGTTGGCACCGTTACAATTACCGTAACAAGCGAAAGCGGATTGACCGATTCTTTTACATGTAATGTAATCGAACGTCCTGCCCTCGAAAGCATTGAAGTGTATGTTGGCTACATGGAAGGCGATGGCTATTATGTAGGAGATTACGGTGATCTAGGTGTTCACGTAAATCCCGAAGGAGCTGTTTATGATTCTGTTGTTTGGGAATCCGGCGACGAATCGATTGCGACCATCGACAGCAACGGCAGTATTAATTATCTTTCTGTAGGCGAGGTTACCTTTACCGCAACCGTTACAGTAGACGGACAGGTATTTGTGGATTCTATCACTCTTACGGTAGCAGAACGTCCCGAGCTTATTGATGCTTCCATTGATGCATCTTATGACCATTATAATGCAGATACATGTTATCAGTTCAATCTTAACCTTAACCCCTATAACGGCGGTTACGATTCTATTGAATGGGAAGTAAGCGATAGAACAATAGCCGAAATCGCATATTATGAATATGGTTGTGCAGAGATTTATTTCTATCGTGACGGCGTTGTTACAATTACTGTAACAATTACAGTAGGCGAACGAGTAATTACCGATTCTGTTACCGTTACAGTAGGCGAAGAGCCTCCCACAGAAGGAGAGGATGACGTTATTGTTGACATCGACAATAATGGCTCTCTTGGAGCTTCCGACTATTTCGCGTTGAAGGCATTGGTATTTGAAACAGCAGAATTTTCCAATTTCGGCGAGGAAGAGGAAGTATTCCAGCGTTGCGATATTAATGATGACAGCAAGGTAAACGGCATCGACTATTTCTTGTTGAAGCGCGCTATATTTAAAGGTCAAAATTAAATAGCATTATAATCGAAGCACATCGCATAATCTGCGGTGTGCTTCTTTTTTGCAGCGGTATCGACAATAAGCGATTCCTATAAAAAGTACATTGCGATAGATAAAAAATGAGGATATTCTCTTGACGGGAAAGCAAAATTGTGTTAGATTGTTAATAGGATGATGTGACGTTATTGTAAAATGTCACATTGAATTTAAAAATACTTTGAGGAGGTATATTATGAAAACTATGAAAAGAATTTTGGCATTGTTGATAGTTTTGGTTATGACTGCTTCAATGCTTCCTCTTTCTGCGTTTGCCAACCCTAATATCACGTTTTATACCGATAGCGTAACGGTTGCCGCGGGAAGCAGGTTTAAATTATCCTGTGATAACTATAGTGATTCCACAACATTTGTTTCCGACAATGATGATCTGGTTTACATTTCCGGTTCTGACGCCCGTGTTATGGGAGAAGGAACGGCTAATATTACCGTAACTGATGCTGACGGTGACACCGCTGTTCTTAAGGTTGTGGCTGTTCCCGTTGATGATATTGCGGTGCCTGTTACATCCGAAACTACTATAACCGTAAATTCGGAAGAAACAGGCAACAGCGGTATTGCTGTGTTTAAGTTTACTGCTCCTGAAGCAGGTACTTATGCTATTTACAGCAGAAATATCAGCCGTGATACCTATGCTTATTATTACGATTCCGAGATGAATTATCTTGGTTATGATGATGACGACGGCGGAAATAGCAATTTCCGTATTCAGGTTGAATTGGCAGAAGGTGAAACCATTTATGTAAACAGCCAATTCTGGAGAAATTTCGTTTCAGAAACAAACTATTATGATGTAATTTTCGAAAAGCTGATTCCTGCTGAATCTATTTCTATACAAAATGTAGCATCCGCATATTATGTTGGGGATACAAGAAGCGCAATCGTAGTCTTCAGCCCTGAAAATGGTATTGTTGAGGAATATAGCTTTGCTTCAAGTAATGAATCGGTCGCAACTGTTTCCTCCGGCGGATATATTAGGTTTTTGGCAGAGGGTAACGTTACCATTACCGTAACAAGCGAAAGCGGCTTGACCGATTCTGTTGATATTACAGTAACCGAACGTCCTGCCCTTGAAGGCATTGAAATTACCGGCGTTGATGACGAAACACCTTATGTTGGCGATTACGATATTCTTTACTATGATCGTGTGCCCGGTGATGCTGTTGCTACAAACGCAATCTGGAGTTCGAACAATGAATCGGTTGCAACCGTTTCTTCAAGCGGTTATGTTGAATTTATCGCTGCAGGTACCGCAACAATCACCGTAACAGTAGACGGCGGTTTCTCTGATTCTGTTACCTTTACAGTAAGTGAGCGTCCTGCCCTTGAAAGAATTGAAATTTACAGCGTTGAAACCACAAAACCTTATGTGGGCGATTATGATTATCTTTATTATACTTCATATCCTGCCGATGCTATTGTTGATGAAGTATGGTCTTCCGATAACGAAGAGGTTGCAACTGTTACCGAATCCGGCTATGTTGAATTTGTCGGTGCAGGCACCGTAACAATTACTTTGACATCGGGAGAGATTTCCGATTCTGTTACATTTACAGTAAGCGTGCGTCCTGCTCTTGAAAGAATTGAGATTGTAAGCATTGATGATACAACACCTTATGTGGGCGAAGTTGATTGGATTTATTGCAATGTATTTCCTGAGGATGCTATTGTAGGCAATATAACATGGACCTCGGATAATGAATCTGTTGCAATCGTTGACGAAGACGGTGATATTGCATTTATCGGTGCAGGCACCGTAACAATTACTGCGGCATCGGGAGAGATTTCCGATTCTGTTACCTATACAGTAAGCGAGCGTCCTGCACTTGAAAGCATCGAAATTTACAATGTTGACACTACAACTCCTTATGTTGGAAATAACGATTATCTTTCCTGCAGATATAATCCTCAGGATGCTTATGAAGTAATAACATGGTCCTCCGGCAATGAAGAAATTGCAACAGTTGATTTTAACGGTATGGTTTCTTTTATCGCTGAAGGTACCGTAACAATTACAGTAACAAGCGAAAACGGCTTGACCGATTCTGTTACCTTCACAGTAAGCCAGCGTCCTGCCCTCGAAAGCCTTGAAATTTACGGCGTTTACACCGAAACACCTTATGTGGACGATTATGATGATCTTTACTATAACGAAATTCCCACCGATGCACTTGTCGGAAACGTGACATGGACTTCGGATAATGAAGAAGTTGCAACCGTTTCTACAAACGGTCGTGTTCACTTTATCAGTGCAGGTACCGTAACTATTACCGTAGCAAATGAAGACGGTATTTCCGGTTCTGTTACCTTTACGGTAATTGAACGTCCCGAGGCTGAATCTATCGAGATACTCTACGGCGATTCTGTTGACCTTTATGTGGGCTCCTATATGCGTATTCTTGTAGATTATACTCCCGATGAGGCAGATCCTAATTACAGCTTTTCTTCGGATAACGAATCGGTTGCAACCGTTGACGAACACGGCTATATCGATGTTTATTCCGTAGGCATCGCAACAATCACCGTAACAGCAGAAAACGGTGTTTACGATACTATCGTTGTTAACGGTATTGCGCCTATCGTTCCCGAGCTTAACAAGGAATATCATTTCGACAATAATACCTATGGTATTGGTGTGTTTGAATTTGTTCCCGAAGAAAGCGGCATCTATGCCTTCTATTCCTATAAAAACGATTATGACACATACGGTTATTTGTTTGACGGTGACATGAACGATATCACCAGCAACGATGACTATGACGACGATAACAATTTCCGTATCGATTATGAGCTTACCGCAGGGGAAACCTATTATTTCATAGCTGCGCCTTATAACGAAGATCGTGGAATGGAAAAACGCGGTTATAGTGTTAAGCTTATTAAAACCGTCCCTGCTGAATCCATAAGCTTTGAAAAAGATTCCTATGATGTTTATGCAGGCTCGGAATTTCCGTTGAGTGTTGTCGTCGCTCCCGATAATGCGTCTATTCCATCTTATGAATTTACAACAGATAATCTCGATGTTATGGAATTATACTCTGACGGCTGGATCGATGTTTACCCCGATGCAGAGCCCTGCACAGTTACAGTTACCGTAACAACCGAGGAAGGTCTTAGCGCAACAACTGTTATTAATATAATCGAGCCAAAAGCAATTAAATTGAACGAAAAAGTTGAATTTACTGTTGATGAATATATCTATAACCGCTATACCTTCACTCCCGAGGAAAGCGGAGAATATTATGTATGGCTTGACTATGGTGATATCTATGAAATTGAAATTGATGGCGGAAATATTAATGAAAGCGTATATTCCGGCGAATATGTTAATTTCGAAAAAGGCGTTACCTATGATTTGACCGTTTATACCTATGATGAATATGCAGGAAGAAGCTTTAGCTTTGGTATTTACGAAGATGTTTATAAGAATGTTGAGCTTATAAATGCTTCTGAAATGGAATATGTTTTGGCAGAGGGCTTGTTCGTTTATGATAATGAAGATGGAAGCTTTATCGTAATACCTATAGACCTTACAGGCATCAAGCTTAAGGTCACAAACCATGACGGCACCGTTGAATATCTCACCGATGCTGATGTAGATGTCATAATGAGAACCCTTGGCGGTGTTAAATATGATGTTGACAATATTTATCCTGAAGCCCCCGGTACCTACGAAAGCACACTTTACTTTGCGGGATATGAGTTCCCTGTAACTGTAACCCTTGTTGAAAACAATGTTACAAACGTAGAGCTTGTTAAGGGACCTGATGTAAACAAATATGCAGACGGCTTTTTGCCCAGATTCGACGGTATCCAGCTTCTCGTAACCTATGCAGACGGAACAGAGGAAACCATTACTCTTACCGAGAATATGATTAAATACGATGCAATTTATGATGTAGTCATGGGTACTGTTAAGCTTGAAGGAATTGACATTGTTATAATGGCACAATCTGGTTCTCCGCTTATGGTGAAGGCTGTTGATAATGGCTATAATGCAGAGCTTATATGCAATGGATT
>JAZSFY010000345.1:0-2573 GCA_045532415.1 Eubacteriales bacterium
TTTAATGTTCATAACGGACTTGACCGTTATGAACATTCTTTTTTTATGCACATTAGTGCCTGGGCAGGTTTATCCTGCTCTTTTTTGTTATGCTTGCAAGGCTTTGGGTATATACGAAACCGCTACACCCCGCCTAATATCCTTAGTAATTGGCGGTTCTGATAAGGTTTCGGGAATTTCTATATAACCTACAAATCGATAGAATATTACAATTCTTTGCGTTTTAAATTTCCCTTCGCCCTCAGCTTCGTAAACCTCAATATGGTCAATAAGCTCATGAATTAACGGTGCGGTTAAAGTTTTCATCTCCATAAATTTACGAATAGCCCCTAAAAACATTTCTTTATAAAAAATCTTCTTGTCCAACTCATCGAGCCGCATTTTATAATTGAGGATTTTCTTTTTGAGTTCTTCTTTCTCGTTTTCGTATTTGTGGGAAAGCTCCATAAAGAATGAATCTGTGACCTTGCCCGATACATTGTCCTCATATAACCTTTCATAAAGCATATCAATTTTTTGAATTCTCGCTTTGCTTAGCTCAATAAGTGTGTTAAGCTGTTTTCGTTCTTCCACTATATCCTTATTTGTCTTTTCTGTTAGTAACTTAACAAATTCTTCTTCATTATATATAAGGTAATTTGCAAGTCTTTGTAATTCATAGGTAACCACCTCTTCAATAGCATCCGCTCTTATATAATGTCTTGTTTTGCAAACTCCCCTATAATCCTTTATATAATTAGAGCAACTAAAAAAATGAATGTTTTTATTTCTGGGATTAACATTAAACCACAGCTTATGTTTACAATCTGCACAGTAAAGCAAATTGGCAAACATATTTTTGGGGATATTTTTATCTTTTGGAGGGCGCCGCTTAGTGTTTGTTATCAGTTTTTGCACACGTTCAAAGGTTTCTCGGTCTATAATGGGCTGATGAACATCCTTGAAAACCATCCAATCCTCCTTGGGCTTTAATATTCGCTTTTTATTCTTAAAGGATTTGGAATAGCTTTTGAAGTTGATAACATCACCACAATATTCTTGTTGAGTAAGCATTGATGAAACTGTGGTTTTACACCATTTGTACGGGTTAGACTGCTTAATTTTTCCAGCCCTCTTTAGCCCTTTGGATTGCCAATAAACCATTGGGATTAACACCTGCCTTTCTTGTAAAATTCTTGCAATGGTTTCGTTGCTTTTGCCCTCTAAACACATTTTAAAAATATCCCTAACCACCTTGGCGGCATCATAATCTATAATCCATTTCTTTTTATTTTCAGGATCTTTCATATATCCGTAAGGCGGTTGAGATAATGGCTCTCCAAGACACCCTCTCGTTCTATATGACGACCTCACCTTTCGGCTTATATCTTTGGCATAAAGCTCGTTAATAACATTCCTTATAGGAGTGAAATCATTATCGTCATCATTGCTATCTACGCCGTCATTAACCGCTATAAAGCGCACATCTTTTTCAGGAAAATATTGCTCGGTGTAATAACCCACTTGAAGATATTCTCGACCAAATCGGGACATATCCTTTACTATAATCGTTGAAACATATCCCATTTCAACATCTTCCAAAAGGCGTTGAATATCCGGTCGGTTAAAGTTAGTTCCCGTATAGCCATCATCTTCATAAAATTTGATGTTCTGAAATCCATTATCCTTGGCGTATTTAGAAAGCATTCGCTTTTGGTTTTTTATAGAATTACTTTCCCCCTCTTTGCCGTCGTCACGCGATAGTCGACAATAAAGAGCAGTAATTCCTAAATTTTCTTTCGACTGCATTATTCCTCCTTTCCGACAGTCGAGCACATATATTCCGTATCAATATTATCTGTTGTTGGCGCATCTGTCCAATCTATAAAATCACTTGTAATAATCCTTGCAATTCGGTCTTTATATGTAACCTTTTCTTTTATTGGCCAAAAGGATGAAGAAACAACATATTTAACATCACCGATTTTATACTCTTTTTTGCCTCCGAGACCTACAATAAATCCCATCTGCATCACCTCGCATCCCTTTGCTTATTGCGATAATTTCTTTCACAAAGTTTAATAATTTCTTCTTCAATTTGCTGAAGCGTATAAGATTTAGGAAAAAACTTTCTAATCTTTTCGGTTTGAATATGAAGCCTTTCTTTTTGGTTTGCTTTTTGCTCGCTCAAAATCTCGGATATAGTTTCGGGGGTGAGCCCTTCCTTTTGGCTAATTTCTTTTAGTCGCATTGCTTGAGATAGATTGGGTGTTGCATCTAAAACCTCAATCACCTCTAACAAATCGGTTTGCTCAATTTCGTTTAGGTACGAAAGCTCAACAGCAGGGGTAAAAGCAATTCGACCTTCATCCACCATATCTAAAAGTTTTTTATTAAGTTTAGTCAGACGGACGTATCTCTTAATTTGAGAGGCGCTTTCTGAAGCTCGTACCATTGCAATTTGGTCTCCAAGTCCAACTTGGACCGAATCTTTATTCTGCCGTTTGAGCGCTTCGTTTCTCATTTTGTAAGCGAAGGCTTTCTCACTCGGCAAGATGTTCTCTCGGTTAAAGTTGCTATCCACAACTGCAACT
>JAZSFY010000343.1:0-4846 GCA_045532415.1 Eubacteriales bacterium
TTGGACAATCGAGGAAAAAACGGAGTGAATACTAACGTATTCACGAGTATTTTGACGAGGAGTGAGCGGAAATTATCCGCCGAAAAATGGTTCGGATTTGCTTAACTCACTCTAATGGGAGTGAATAGACACAATTTGGCAGTTAATTTTTGAAAAGTTAATATATTCATAATAAATTAGTGCTACAATACAGAAGTAATAATATTTAAGGATAAAATGTTATGGAAAAAAAGGAATCTGTAACAAATGAAATAAACGCAGGGATTACCTTAAAGGAGCCCACAGGGGGGATTCGCTTTGGCACAGATGCTCTTTTGCTGGCGGATTTTGCCCTGCCTGTTATAAAAAAGGGCTTGTGTATCGATTTGGGTACAGGCTCGGGTGTTATTCCTCTTTTAATGCTTGGGGCAGGCTGTAAGGCTGATTTTTTGGGCTTGGAGCTTCAGCAGGAATATGCCGAAATTGCCCGTGACAATGCAGAAAATAACGGCTTTGCCCAGCGGTTTAAGGTTATAAACGGCGACGCCTTTGATTATAAAGCTCTTTTCCCTTCGGGAGGAGCTGATTATGTTATAACAAATCCGCCGTATATGCGTGCAGATTGCGGTTACAACAATGATTCTCCTGCCTTGGATATTGCAAGACGTGAAATTTCGGGGGGTGCCGAAATATTTTGCAGGGCGGCATCCTGGGCATTGAAAAGCGGCGGAAGCTTTTTCGCTGTTTACCGCCCCGACAGATTGGTTCACCTTTTTTGCGCCATGAGAAATAACGGCATCGAGCCGAAAAGGCTTCGGGCTGTTGTTCCCTCTCCTTCCAAAAAGCCCTCTCTTGTTCTTGTAGAAGGAAGAAAGGACGGGCGTGAAGGGCTTAATTATGAAAATAATCTTTATATTTATGAAGATTCCGACCATAAAAACGAAACATCGGAATTAAGGGAAATTTACGAAAGGTTCAGCTAAATGAAGAAGTCTTTGGTTTCTTTGATATTAATAATCTGCCTGCTTCTTCCCATTGGGGTTATCAATGGGGCTGTTCTTTTTGCGCCCGAAAATCCCTTTTCTCGGTTGGATGAATTGAGAGAGGGCTCACTAAAGGAATCCTTAGGTGAATTTTCGGGAAAAGAGAATAGGGACATTAATATTAAGGAAAACCAACGATATATTGTAAAATTTAAGGATTCTGTTTCCCTTTATGAAATCGAAAAAGCCTTGGGAAATGTTTCCTACCGGCTTCTTGCCCAAAGTGAAGAACGCCTTTTTGTGTTGGACAACATAGATTACGGCTTTATTAATGAAAATTCGGATATTATCGAATATTCCGAAGCCGACCTTGAAAGAGAAGCTCTTGCAACCGTAAACGACCCCGAAATTATCCAAGGGTATGAAAAAATGGAGGTTTACGGTGCTTGGGATGTTGCAACGGGTAAGGAATCGGTTATTGTTGCGGTTCTTGATACAGGCGTTAACCGCGGCCATGAGGATTTGAAAAATGTAAAAATCCTTTCGGGCTATGATGCTGTTTCGGGTATTGTTGACGTTAACGAGGACACCGCAGGCCACGGAACAGGGGTTATCGGTCTTATTGCCGCAACGGCAAACAATAATTTGGGTATTGCGGGCATCGCCAACGGCGTTTCGATTCTTCCCATAAAGGTTGCGGTCAGCGACACAAGAATTTATTCCTCCGACCTTATTAAGGGCATACGCTTTGCCGCAGACGCAGGCGCAAAGGTTATTAATATGTCAATCGGCGGATATGCCTCCTCCTATGCCGAGCAGGCGGCGGTGGATTATGCCGTTTCCAAGGGATGTATTCTCATATCTGCCGCAGGCAACGGCGGTAAGGGTGAATTTGCAGGACAAAAAAGCTATCCTGCATCCTATGAGGGCGTTATTTCGGTTGCTTCGGTTGATGCTTCGGGTAATGCAAGCGCATTTTCTCAATATAACGATTCTGTTGACGTTGCCGCTTACGGCGAGAATATTCCTCTGCCTTATGTTGACGGCGACGGCAATTCTCTTTATAAAAAGGATTCGGGTACAAGCTTTGCCTGCGCCTTTGTCAGCGGTATTGCCGCCTTGGCTGTTTCGCTTACAGGTGACAGCGCAAGATTGGAAAGCGAGGAATTTCTTTCCCTTATAATGGAATCCTGCGGTGAGGAGAGAAACGACAGAGTTGGATATGGCATAATTAACGCAAAGAAAATTGTCAACCTTGCCACAAAGCCTATAATTACAGGCGTTTCCAACGGAAAAACCTATTCCGACAGCGTTAAAATCGGCTTTAACCGAGGAAGTGCTTCTCTTGACGGCGAGGCAATCGATGACGGACAAATCGTTATTGCCAACGGCAGGCACACCTTGGTCGTTACCGACGGCGAAAACAAAAAAACGGTTACATTCCGCTTGGAATATGACCCTATTTCCTATAAATTTTACGAGTTCCCCAGCTATGCTTATTTTGAGTTTTCCAAGGGAACCGCATTTTTAGACGGCTTTCCCTATGCATCGGGAGAGCGTATAACAGCATCGGGCAGGCATTTGTTTGTTTTGACCGAGGGGGACCAACGGCTGGAAAAAAGCATCGATTTGTCCTATACTCTGCCTACTGTTTATGGAGTTGAGGAAGGAAAAACCTATAACCGTCCTATTGAAATTTCGGTTATCGGCGACGGAAGCGTTACCCTTGACGGCAAGCAGATTTACGGAAAAGCTGTTATATATACAAACGGCGACCATAAATTAAAGCTTACAAGCGGAAACGGTGCAATAATTAAGGAAATTAAATTTTCCCTTGATTGTAAGGATATTGAATTTATCGACAACGATTTTGCCAACGGCAAGGCGTTTGTTGATGAGGAAAACGGATTTGTCTGCCTTTACGGGGACACATTGGTTGGAGCGCGTATTTATGATATTTCGGCTTTGAATAAATATTTGTGCTTCCTTCCCGTAGGCGAGGTTTACGGTCATGCCGTAAGAGGGGATGAATTGCTTCTTTTCGGTATTGAGGGCGTTACTGTTATCGATCGCACTAAGGCAAAAAGCGGAAAGGATTCTGTTAAGGCGGTTTATAAATTCGAGAATATAAGCTATTATACCTATTTTCAGGACACAATTTACGGTTTTGGAAACGGGAATATGTATATCCTTGACGAATTTGGAGTTCCTTCCTTGGCATCCAAGCTTGGCTTTGATTGCGAAATGGCGTTTTTCCATGACGGGAAAATTATCCTTCTTGCTCCCTCTGCCGACAATATTTTAAGAGTTTATAACCCAAGCGCAAATACAATTCGCAAAATAACCGTTCCTGTTCCCCTAAAGGACGAAAGGATTGTTTTCGGAGAGGGCAGAATTGCCATAGGCAACCATATTTTTGATGCTCTAAGCGGCGAGGCTCTCCTTGATTTTACCTCTAATTTTGCGGTTGCTATAAGAGATAACAGGGTTTATACAGGCAACAGCATTATTGATATAGACAGCGGTAAGGTTTTAGGGGTTTTCCCCTTCCAGATTTCGGATATAGCCATAACCGAAAAGGGAAATTACCTTTTCGGTACCGAGAAAAAGGCGGCTTTTATAAAGAATAAGGATGATTTCGCCACGGCAGAGGCTGTTGAATATGTTTTCTCGGAAACCTATTCTATGAATCAATACCACACAAACGGCTATTACGACAGATATTCCTCTCTTGTTTCCACCTCTGTTTGGGGCAACAAAATGTTTTTGCTGTTTCAGGGCAAGCCTATGCTTTTCAGCTTTGACGGAGAAGCATTTAAGGAGGGCAAGCCTGTTGAATTGAGGTTTATGCCTGTAAGGGTTAATTGCTCTAACGGATATGTAACAGTTGTCTTTGCAAACGGCAAGGCATTGTATGTGGCTCATGTAGATACACCCGACAAGGGAAGGTATATTCCTCTTTCCTATCCCTGCGATGATTCGGCATCGGCAAACCGAAATATATATTTCACCTCAAACGGCAAGCTTTTTGTTTACACACCCGAATCCGATACACTTTTGGAAACCAACATATCTGCCCTTGAGGTTGAAGCAGGCAAAAACGGATTGTATGTTACCTCAAACGGCAGGATTTATCATTACGATTACAGCCTGAAGCTTGTTTCCTCGGCAGAATGCGGAAACGGAAAATTGGTTTTAGGCGAGCTTTATGCCGCAGTAGGCGGAGATGTATTTAATATCCAAAATATGTCTAAAGTTGCTGCTGTTGATTCCCATGTTCTTGCGGTTAAGGGAGTTTACGGCGTTACTGCCAACGGTATTTTTAAATTTGACGATAACCGTTATGCAGGCGACACCGCCATAAAATATTCTGCCGCGGCGGCTATTATTGAAAATAACAGCGTTGTAACCTTCGGCGGCGGTGATGTTTGCTTCTGCGCCTATGGCGACGGAACCGACGTTATCTTAAATCCCGAAATTACAGGAATAGCCGAGGGCGGTGTTTATGAGGGCAGCGCCGTTATAAGCTATGAAAACGGCTTTGGCTATCTTGACGGACGTCCCTTTAAATCGGGAGAGGCAATAAAGGAGATTGGCCATCATGAATTTGTTTTGTCATTGCCCTGCTCGAGAAATGTTGTTATAAGCTTTTATATTTCTGCGCCTCTGTCAAAAATCGAATTTGTTTCGGGCAACCGAACCCTTTCGGTAGGCGAAGGCTTTACTCTTTCTCTACGCTATCTGCCCGAGGGTGCTTCCTCGGTTAAGGCTGAATTTCAATGTGCCTCTCAGGGCTTGGATATAACCGACGACGGCGTTGTAACGGCTGTCAGCCCCGGAAAATATGCTGTTAAGGCTATTGTAAGAACCGAAAACAGCGTTTT
>JAZSFY010000253.1:0-5382 GCA_045532415.1 Eubacteriales bacterium
TCAAACACGTTTGTCAATAGTTTTCATAAAGAAAAATTATAAATTTATATACATTTGTTAATATTCTATTAAGGCTGTTGACACCAAATTTTTATTAAAATATAATATCCATACAATCATTCAAAGGAACGATTAATTATGAGGAAAAATAAGAAAATTAAAAGGAAGAATAAGATTATTAAGAGAATTTTGATTGCTCTTTCTATATGTATGATTATTGTAATCTGCGGAATACTTATAATAAATTCTTATGTCAAGAACACAGTTGAAAATTATATTCTATCCCCCGAGGATGCTTTGGAATTATCTGATGTTGACTGTATCTTGGTTTTAGGCTGCGGAGTACGTGAGGATGGAAGCCCCAGCAGTATGCTCAAAGATAGATTGACAAGGGGCATTGAGCTTTATTACGGTAATGCTGCGCCGAAATTATTAATGAGCGGCGACCATGGTCAAACAGACTATAACGAAGTAGGAGTAATGAAGCAATATGCCATTGATGCAAATATCCCTTCTGAGGATATTTTTATGGATCATGCCGGCTTTTCGACCTATGAAAGTATGTATCGGGCAAAGGAAATTTTCCAAGCTAAAAAAGTAATTATTGTAACTCAGGAATACCATCTTTACCGAGCTGTTTATATTGCTCAGGAATTGGGATTGGATGCTTATGGAGTTTCTTCCGACTACCGTACATACGCAGGTCAGACCATGAGGGATATTCGCGAAATAATGGCGAGGGCCAAGGATTTTGGCTCAACAATATTCATACCCGAGCCTACCTTCCTTGGCGAAGCTATTCCTATAAGCGGAAATGGCGACATTACCAATGACGAAATTGAAATATAGTCAAGAACGCATCGATTATTCGATGCTTTTTTGATAATAATTAAAAACCATGCAACCAATAAAATTTTTTTACGAGTATATAAATGAGAGAAACAAAAAGGAGGCGGTTTTCTTGGATGATAATAAGATAATTGAGCTATATTTTCAAAGAGCAGAAAATGCAATTGAAGAAACAGACAAGAAATACGGCAAATACTGTTATACAATTGCCGATAACATATTAAATGACCGATATGACGCAGAAGAAAGCGTTAACGATACATATTTAAGCGCATGGAACAGTATTCCGCCTCACAAGCCTTCTATTCTTGCTACATTCCTTGGCAAAATTACAAGAAGAATATCTATCGATAAATGGAGAAGGCGTAATGCTGAGAAAAGAGGATTTGGAGAAACCCCTCTTGTTTTAGATGAATTGCAGGAATGTGTTGCAGACACAAAAAATGTGGAAAGCGAAATGGACAGAAAGCTTTTAGAGGAAGTCATTAATAGCTTTGTTGCATCTTTATCCCCAACAGAGAAAAAGGTTTTCCTTTGCCGTTATTGGTATCTCGATTCCATAAGCTCAATCAGTAAGCAATTTGGATTTTCGGAAAGCAAGGTAAAATCTATGTTAATGAGAACAAGAGAAAAGCTTCGTAAGATTCTAATTAAGGAGGGATATTATGAGAGCTGATGACCTTTTAGATGCAATCGGTAAAATTGATGATAAATCGATTCTAGATGCAAAGCAAATCAAGAAATCCAAAAAACGTACTTGGATAACAATAGGCTCCGTTGCCGCTTGCCTTGTTTTATTCTTTTTAATACCCAATATCCCTAATTTTATCGGATATAATTCATCCGACGACAGATATACAGAAATGTCAAGCACCGAATTGGTTTTGGCTTATGATTATATTGACGTGTATTACATCGAAAACAATACTATTAAAAGCGAAAAGACATATCTCCCCTGCTCACCTGAAGATATATTCTATTATTGGCGCGACAAAAACGGAATTGGCGAGGAGGTTCGCTTTATAAGGGTAAAAATCGAAAGCAATTCTAAAACCACGGTTTCTCAATTTCAAGGAGAAGGCGTTGTAGAGCATCAAATCGGTGATTATCATGTTTACAATTTAACCATATCAAAAAATTTCAAAAATTATTATAAGCAATTTAACGAGGAGCTTCTTTTAGAAGCACTGGAAAAAACCATGAAATATAATGATAGCATAAACTATAATGAGTTTAATATCTATTTTGAATAGGAGGCGAAATTATGAAGAAGAATCTTATTATCTGTATTATTTTGGCTGTTGTAATTATACTAGAGGCTTTGCCTTATGGTGCAGTTTTGAACTTTTCAAACGGCGGCGACGGAGGATGCGAGCTTATAACCCGAAAAACATATTCATATTTTGACTTGACTCCGTACGGATATGCAAATTTCGGTCCATTCTTAACATCTGTATTAAGCGTAATTCTTTTAGTTTTAAGCTTGGTATATCTATTTAAGCAAAAGCCAAAAATCCTCCTTACAATTCAAATTATTGCAACAATTTCTGTGGTTACTTCCTTGATGCCGCTAATGTTTGGTATTGATTATTATTCATATCTCGGCGCACTAATAACAATTTGCCTTTTGGCAACATCGATTATCGCTTGGATTCCCTTTGGAATATCTAAATAAAGGAGCTTAGCAATGAGAAAAAAGCTTTTTACAACAATAATTTCATTGGCTTTATGCTTGGGATTATCGTTATTAATATTCATCATTGTTATAACAGCAAAGGGGCACGGAATATCTAAAGGAAAATGTTATATATCAAGCAATGGCTCTTATCTTATTATACTAAACGAAAAATCACCCATCGTAATGTCTGATACCAATGATAAAGATTTATTTAAATCAATTTCGTCGGGCGATGAAATATTAGTCATTCATGATGGTATTAACGAAACCTATCCCGGTTCTACAGGAATATATTTCTGTATAAAAATTGATGACGGCGAAGCAGAGGACCTTCCCTACAATGTTATAAAACAATTAAATGAAATGGGCTGGTAACAGCTCAAAAACAAAAGGCGCAACATGGTTGCGCCTTTCAATTTATACCATTTTTTCCTGCTTTACCTTTTTATCAATTACATGACGGGATGCAAGCTCTTTCATAACGTCGTCAACAGAGATTTCCATATCAGCCATTAACACAAGGGCATGATACATCAAATCTGCCAATTCATAAATGGTTTCTGCCTTATCATCAGCCTTACCTGCAATGATAACCTCGGTTGCTTCTTCGCCAACCTTTTTAAGAATCTTATCTCTTCCCTTTTCAAAAAGATAGGTTGTATAAGAGCCTTCCTTCTTGTCGGTCTTTCTGCCCTTAATAAGGTCCATCAAACCTTCAATTGTAAAGGGAGCAGCATTTTCAACAATGCTATTAAAGAAGCAGGATTCGCTTCCTGTATGGCAAGCAGGGCCTGCAGGAATAACGCTGACAAGGAGAGTATCCTTATCACAATCGGTTGAAATAGAAACAACCTCTTGGGTATTACCCGATGTTGCACCTTTCCTCCAAAGCTCATTTCTCGAACGGGAGAAGAAGCAAGTCTTTTCTTCTTTAAGAGTAATCTCCAAGCTTTCTTGATTCATATAAGCAAGCATCAAAACCTTGCCTGTACGTGCATCGGTAACTATTGCGGGAATAAGTCCCTTTTCATTATATTTAAGCTCATTAATATTCATTTTATTTACCTATCCTTACATTAATTCCGTTATCTTTAAGCTCACGCTTTAAATCGTTAATTTTGATTTCTCCGAAATGGAAAACAGATGCCGCCAAGCCTGCATCTATATCGGGAACCTGCTTGAACAAATCAATAAAATGCTGAACAGTACCTGCACCGCCCGAAGCAATAACAGGAACATTTACAACATTACAAACCTCGTTCAAAAGCTCCAAATCAAAGCCGTTTTTAACGCCGTCTGTGTCAATCGAATTGACAACAAGCTCGCCTGCGCCTGATTCTACACCGTTTTTAAGCCAGCTTATAGCCTCAATACCTGTATCCTCGCGACCACCCTTGGCAAAAACTCTAAATCCGCCGTCAACTCTCTTTATATCAGCAGAAAGAACAACACATTGGCTTCCGAACTTTTTTGCAGCTTCATAGATTAGTTTAGGGTTTCTTATAGCACCCGAATTTACACTAACCTTATCTGCACCGCTTTCGAGCACACGTGTGAAATCGTCAATAGTATTTATACCGCCGCCTACTGTCAGAGGAATAAAAACATTAGAAGCCGTCTCTCTCAATATATCAGCAAAAAGCTTTCTTTCTTCAAAGGATGCTGTTATATCATAAAAAACAAGCTCGTCTGCACCGCCTGCGCTATATTCGGAAGCAAGCTTTATAGGCGAATCAACATCATTCAAGCCAAGGAAATTCTTTCCTTTTACAACTCTGCCGTTTTTAACATCAAGGCAAGGAATGATTCTTTTAGTAATCATATCTTACCCTCCGCCGCAGAAATAGCATCCACAAGGTCAATATTGCCGTTATAAATTGCCTTGCCTAAAATTGCACCGTAAGTACCGATTTTTGTAAGCTCACGAACATCATCTACCGATGTTACACCGCCGGAAGCAATAAGCTTCAAGGTATACTTGCTTAAAATTGTACGATACAAATCGGTATTGGTACCCGAAAGAGCGCCATCCTTGGAGATATCGGTACATATTATAGTATCAATACCTAAATCTAGCATTTCTCCGATAAAATCTATTGCAGAAATACCGCTTTGCTCGGTCCAACCGCTTATAGAAACGATACCGTCGCGCGCGTCAACGCCAACTGCAATCTTCTTTCCAAATTCTGCTATGGCTTCCTTTAAAAACGCCTTGTCGGAAACAGCAGAGGTTCCGAGAATAACTCGGTCTGCGCCAACATTTACATACTTTTCAACAGTTTCGATATTTCTAATTCCACCGCCGATTTCACAAGGAACATTTACGGTAGAAATAATTTCTGCAACTGTTTCAAAATTTGTCGCGGCTCCTGCCTTTGCGCCCTCGAGGTCAACAAGGTGAATATAGCTTGCGCCCTTTTCAACAAAGGATTTTGCCATATCCAAGGGTGTACCGTAAACAGTCATTTGGTTATAGTCGCCCTTGAAAAGACGAACAGCCTTTTTATCAAATATATCTATTGCAGGTAATATTTGCATAACAACACCTAAATTTCACAAAAAGATTTTAAAATCATCAATCCTGCATCACCGCTTTTTTCGGGGTGATACTGAGCTCCCATTACATTATTCTTTTGCACGGAAGCAGTTAGCAAAGAGCCGTATTCCGTCTTTGCGGTAATATATTCTTCGGGGCATTCCGCATGGAAGGAATGAACAAAATATACAAATTCGCCGTTATCGGTATACTTATATATATCGCCCTTATTTTCGGACAAATGCAATTCGTTCCAACCGATATGAGGAAGCTTATTTCGGTTTATCAAAGGCTCGATAGAAACTACTTTACCGGGAAT
>JAZSFY010000255.1:0-1709 GCA_045532415.1 Eubacteriales bacterium
TTATGAATTTCGTGACAGCCTTGGTGCAAACAGCATCGATTTTCTTTATAATCACGCCTATGTTGCAGAAAAATTTATAATTTGCGGAACAAGGGGCTGGTTCCCCGAGGCTAATTATAGCGATGCCGACGAAAAAATCGTTAACCGAGAGGCAGAACGCCTTCGCACCTCTATTCTTGCAGGGCTGAAGCTTAAGGAGGAATACCCCGATAACGAGCTTTTGGTGTTTCTCCATTATCCTCCTGCCTATGGGGATGTAAGATGTCAGCGTATCTGCGATGTTATTAAGGAATATGGAATCAAGCGTGTTTTTTACGGTCATCTACACGGTGCGGTAAAATCCCGCCTTGTTTATCAAATCGCAGGCGCAACCTCAACATTGGTTGCCGCCGATTGGGTTGATTTTAAGCCTGTTGAAATTGAATAAAAAATAAGCAGTTGCCTAAGGCTTGTCCTTAAAGCAACTGCTTTTTCTATTAAAATTTACATATCTCTCGAAGAAATAATGTTTGCGCCGGTTCCACAAATGTTTTCGATAAGGAGCTGGCCGCGTTTAACAGGAGATGTTGTTTCAAAGCTATGGAGAACATCCATAATTTCAAACATCTTGTCCTTGGGCACAGCCTTGTCTGTACGGACAGCCAAACGGGGGTGGATTGCGCCCTTAATACCAACGCTGCCTGTTACGGTACGCATAGGGCAGGAAATTTCATTCTTGCCGTATTCTGCACCTCTGGGGCAGGCGTTTCCGCTAACCTCAAGAGTTTCCTCGTTAACCTGAAGATGACATCCTCTGGGGCAAACTATACAAATTAATTCCTTCATGCCAAAGCCTCCCCATTTTCTTCAAATGCCGAAACAGTAATATTTCCTTCTGCCTTTTCAAGCAATACCTTGGGTATGGTGATTTTCTGCATTTCCGCAGGAGCAAGGTATTCGCGCTTGAAGGATGCGATAACAACGCCCTCGGATTCCACAACGATTTTACAAACGGGAATCTTCTTGCGTACACGGAAGAATACGTCAATGTTCTTTTCAACAGCTTCCAATTCATATCTTTGAGGAACTGTATAAGAAACATTTTCGCCGCGGTGAATATAGGTTGTTTCATGCTTTTGGCTTTCACAGCCCGAAAGAACATATTTTGCCGCGCTTGTGCCTGCTTTTTCACTTTCGGCAGAAACATAGTCAACAAGGTCGTGAACGTGCAAAACGTTACCGCAGGCAAAGATACCTTCTTCGCTTGTCTGCATATTTGCGTCAACAACAGCACCTCTGCTGTTGGGGTCAAGCTCGATGCCTGCGCCTCTTGTAATCTCGTTTTCGGGAACAAGACCAACAGAGAGAAGGAGAGTATCACAATCAAATTTCTTTTCGGTTCCCGGGATAGGCTTCATGTTGGAATCTACCTGGGAAATTATTATACCCTCAAGGCGTTTTTTGCCGAGAATATTTGTAACTGTGTGAGAAAGATAAAGAGGAATATCGAAATCGTCAAGACATTGGGCAACGTTACGTGAAAGACCGTTTGTATAGGGAGAAATTTCGGCAACCGCAAGAACCTTTGCACCCTCAAGAGTCATTCTTCTTGCCATAATAAGGCCGATATCACCGCTTCCGAGAATAACAACACGCTTGCCCACCAAATAACCCTCGATATTAAGATATCTTTGTGCCGCGCCTGCGGTGAAAACACCTCTGCCTCTGCC
>JAZSFY010000172.1:0-4614 GCA_045532415.1 Eubacteriales bacterium
CCGCGAACAGGGATAATCGCCTGAAATTCCGAATCTCTTGCAAGCTTACAGCTTGTCAAAGCCGAATCACCCTCAACTATATACAATTCACATTTGTCAGGATCTCTCAAACGGCATCCTACAAATTTTTCAACGGTATTGGTAATGTCTAATGTTGCGGTAAGCTTCTTCTTAGAAGAAATACGCATATTTTCAGCCGATTCTCTGGCGCGCTTGTTAACAAGTATTTGAGCGATAACCTTATCAGCCGCCTGGGGATTCTCGGTAAAGAATACCTCCAAGGAACGCTTGAAGAAATCGGTCATTGCCTCGGCAATGAAAACATTGTTAATTGCCTTTTTGGTCTGGTTTGCATAAGAAACCTGAGTAGAATAGGAATTTACAACCAAAACCAAGGAATCTTCGATGTCAGAAAACAATATTTTGCTTTCGTTTTTATTGTATTTACCATTATTCTTAGCATACTGGTCCAAAGCCCAAACAAAAGCGCTTCTTGCTGCCTTATCAGGGGAACCGCCATGCTCAAGATAAGAGGAGTTATGATAATATTCAATTAGGTTAACTTCATTTGTAAAGCAGAATGCAAATTGCATTTTAACCTTATATTCGTTTCTGTCGGCACTATCTCTACCAACACGCTCGCTTGAATAATCACCAATAGGCGACAATGCGCCCTCTCCTACAAGCTCACGAATATATTCGGTAATACCTTCCTTATAGCAATATTCCTCTGTTTCAAATGAACCGTCGATTTTTTGCCATTTCAAGGAAAGCGTCAAGCCTGCATTAGCAACAGCCTGCTTTTTTAAGACATTACTGAAATATTCTCGGGGAATATCAATATCGGTAAATACCTTTTTATCACTTTTCCAGCGTACAACAGTACCGGTTTTGTTTTTGGGACATTCTGTCTTTATAAGCTCGGTAACAGGCTCGCCAACCTTAAAACCGATAGTATATTTTGTGCCTCTTTGATAAGAGGTAATATCCATAAATTCGGAAGCATACTGGGTAGCACAGGCACCAAGACCGTTCAAGCCAAGGGAAAACTCATAAGCGCCGCCGTCGGCGTTATTATATTTACCGCCAGCATAAAGCTCGCAATAAACAAGCTCCCAGTTGTATTTCTGCTCCTTTTCATTCCAATCCAAGGGAACACCGCGTCCGAAGTCCTCAACCTCCATTACACGGTCATTGTATACGGTTACGTTAATTCTTGTACCGTATCCTTCTTTAAATTCATCAATAGAATTGGAAAGAATTTCAAAGAAAGAATGCTCGCAGCCCTCGATACCGTCGGAACCGAAAATGACCGCAGGACGTAAACGAACTCTGTCCGCACCCTTAAGTGATGAAATTGTTTGATTATCGTATTCAGCGGTCTTTTTTGCCATTATAATCTATCCTTTAAAATTATTTTACAGAATAAAATCCTACCTTACGGTAAACCTTGCGTAAGGTCTTTTCTGCTGTATAAGATGCCTTTTGTGCGCCCTCAATAAGAATCTTATTAAGCTGTTCTTTATCGGAAATAAAGGTTTTATACTTATCTTGAATTTCCGCCAATGCATCGGCAACAACCTCGCCAACAGCAAGCTTAAATTCACCATATCCCTTGCCTTCAAACTCTTTTTCGATGTCAGCAAAGGTTTTGCCGTTAAATGCAGAATAAATAGACATCAGATTGTTAATGCCGTCCTTGCCTTCTGCATATCTGATTTCCGAACCCGAATCGGTTACAGCACGCTTAATCTTACGCATAACAGTATCTCTGTCATCAAGAAGGAAAATACTTCCGTCGCCGTTGTCAGATTTGCTCATCTTTGAAGTAGGATCGGAAAGTGACATTACTCTTGCGCCTGCCTTAGGCATATAAGGCTCGGGAATCTTAAATGTTTCGGAATAGGTGTTGTTAAAACGATTAGCAATATCTCTTGCAATTTCAATATGCTGCTTTTGGTCATTACCAACGGGAACCAAATCAGGCTGATAAAGCAAAATGTCAGCAGCCATTAAAACAGGATAGGTAAATAAGCCTGCATTAATATTATCCGAATGCTTAGCAGATTTATCCTTAAACTGTGTCATTCTCGAAAGCTCGCCAAACATAGTATAGCAGGAAAGCACCCAAGCTAATTCAGCATGAGCAGGAACATGGCTTTGAATAAACAAAGCATTTTCGTTGGGATCAATACCAACAGCCAAATATAAAGCGAGCGTTTTAAGGCAATTCTGTCTTAATTCAGCAGGAACCTGTCTTACGGTAATTGCATGAAGGTCAACAACACAAAAATAGCAATTATAGTCATATTGAAGCTGTGCCCAGTTTCTCAATGCACCTAAATAGTTACCGATTGTAAGAGTACCCGAGGGCTGTACACCCGAAAGAATTGTCTTTTTTATATTTTGATTTTCCATATTATTTCACCCTTTAAAAAATACTTGCAAGACGCTTAACGCCCTCAACAATCTGTTCATCAGAAGGAGTTGAGAAATTAAGTCTTACCGAAGGAGAGAATCCCCCTTGAATGGGATTAAAGCTAGAGCCTGTTACAACGGCAACCTTCTTTTCAATGGCCTTCTTTGCAATCTCGTCACCGTTACCGCCGTTTACAGTCAACCAAATAAACAAACCGCCTTCGGGACGTGTATATTGAGCTTTATCGCCAATCTGCTTGTCAAGCTCGCTTAACATAAGATTACATTTGTCACGATAAAGTCCTCTGATAAAGGAAATATGCTCATCAAGTCCATAAGTATCGATAAATTTGGAAGCAACCATCTGGAAGAACTGATTTGTGTGAACATCGTTAACCTGCTTAACAACAACGATCTTTTGAACAATTTCCTTGGGACCGCATACAAAGCCTATACGCATACCTGCCGAAAGAACCTTTGAGAAGGAAGAACAATAAACAACTCTGCCCTTGGTATCAAGACTCTTTATGGTAGGAACATCCTCCCCTGCAAAGCGAAGCTCGCCATAAGGGTTGTCCTCAAGAATAATCGCGTCATATTTCTCTGCAAGGTCGAGAATAGCCTTGCGCTTTTCAAGAGATGTTGTTATACCTGCGGGATTTTGGAATGTAGGAATAACATAAATCAATTTTGTGTTGGGGTTAGCATTCAAGGCATTTTCCAATGCTTCGATATTCATACCGTCATTTTCAAGGTCAACACCAACAAGCTTTGTATTATAAGAACGGAAAGCATTTAATGCACCGATAAAGCTGGGGTTTTCACAAATAACAGTATCGCCCTCATTACAAAGAACCTTAGCGCAAAGGTCGATTCCCTGCTGACCGCCTGTTGTTATAATAACATCATCGTCATCCGTACCTGTGTTAAACTTGGTACGAAGACGTTCAGCCACCTGCTGTCTTAAACGGGGATAGCCTTCGGTAATTCCGTATTGGAAAGCAACCGAAGCCTCGTTCTTGAAAATTTCATCAGCCACAGCATGCATCTTTTCAACAGGAAAAGAAAGAGGCGAAGGATTGCCTGCTGCAAACGAAATCATGTTAGGGTCAGACAAGGATTTAAAAATTTCTCTTATAGCCGAGGGCTTCATATCTTTAACTTTATTAGAAAAGCAGTATTCCATTGCATAATTCTCCTATTATCCATTCAATAATTTGTATTATAACACACAACATTTGCTATTTCAACACAATTTTTTCCAAAATACCATTTACAAAACGAAAGTTTTGATATATAATTACTTGAATGATATTTTAAAGGCGGTGTAAATCATGTCAAAGAAAATACTCGTCGAAACTTCGGCGCGTCATGTTCACCTTACTGAGGCAGATATGGAAACTCTCCTTGGCAAGGGCAACACTCTTACCGTGAAGAAAATGCTTTCGCAGCCCGGTCAGTTTGCCAGCAACGAAAGAATTTCTCTTGTCGGTCCCAAAGGCACTATTAATAACGTGCTTATCCTCGGCCCTACAAGACCTGCTACTCAGGTTGAGATTTCTCTTACCGATGCAAGATCCTTGGGCATAAGCGTTCCCGTTCGTGAATCGGGCGATATTGCAGGAAGCGCTCCCGTTAAATTGGTTGGTCCTGCAGGCGAAGTTGAAATCAGCGAAGGTGCAATTGCCGCAAAAAGACACATTCACCTTGACCCTGCTACCGCAGACGAGCTTGGCGTTACCGATAAACAAATCGTTTCTGCCAAGGTTTGCACAGGAGAACGTTCTCTTACATTTGACGAAGTTGTTGTAAGAGTCAGCGAAAAATTTGCTCCTGCGGTTCATATCGATACCGATGAATCCAATGCAGCAGGCTGTGCAGGCGAAGTTTTCGCAGAAATAATTAAATAAGATATCAAATTAAATAATGATACAAAACGAAAGGAATTTTCCAATGTTGCAGTATTCAAAAGAAGTTGAAAACATGTGCGTTGTGGCTAAAGGCCCCAAACACGGTCCTGCACCTATTCCCGAAGAAGGAAAATGGGTTCAGGCAAAGGTAATCGAGGACATTTCCGCTTACACTCACGGTGTGGGCTGGTGTGCTCCTCAGCAGGGTGCATGCAAGCTTTCTCTTAATGTTAAAAACGGCATTATCGAAGAAGCTCTCGTTGAAACCATCGGTTGCTCCGGCATG
>JAZSFY010000065.1:0-7698 GCA_045532415.1 Eubacteriales bacterium
GCTTTGCAGTTTTGCGTGTATTTGCTTTGTTCCGGAACGACGGCAAAAAACGAAGGAATACGTCTGTATTTCAAGGCTTTTTGACTAAGTTACGGGGCAAAACAATAGCGCAAAACCGTTTTCTCACTATGGCGCATCGCCCAAGGGCGGAGCCTTATTTTTTGCGGGTGTTAACAGAAAAAAGCTTTAAGGTTATATTAAGATATATAGGTATAATGAAGGTGTAGAAGGGATATGTCTATATTCTTACAACAAACCGTAAAGGAGTAACTGTTATGAAAAAAATCATTTCTATGCTGATTTTGTTATGCTTGGTTATCCCCTTTATGTTTGCCTGCGGCAATGGGGAAGTAAGCCAAGAAGCCACATCTTCGGAGGAGATTCCGCTGAACCGGGGGTTTTTAGCCGAGGAAAAGAATTGGAACGGGGAAACCGTTAACATTTTGGGACATAACGGTATGCACCAATATCACAGCATTCAAATCGAAGGTGAGGAGAATGGCGATTCTATCGGTAAAGCTGTCTTTGAAAGAAACAAATTTATCAAGGACAATTACGGAATCGAAATCAAGCTTACCTTGCCCGAAGAAGGGAATGAGCCTATCAGAATGTTAAGAGAGGACATAAGCTCGGGCTTGAATGAATACCAAGCGATTGTTTGTCCTTCTGCATATATCGGACATCTTGCAGGAGAAGGCTTATTAAAAGACCTTAACGAGGCTGACCCTGATATATTGCATCTTAACGAGGCTTGGTGGGACAAGAATATTATAGATGACCTGACCATAAAGGGAAAAACATATTTTCTTGCAAGCAATACCTTTATTGATAGCAATGAAACAACATGGGCTATGTACTTCAACAAGGATGTTATGGATGCATATTCTATTGAGGATGACCTTTATCAGCTTGTACGCGATGGAAAATGGACCTACGATAAAATGTACGAGATGATAAAAAAGGTTGATTATCAAGTCGAGGGAACCAAAACCTATAAGGATTCACTTGATGTCGGCGGTGCTCAATGGGGTATGGTTCTTCAAAGCTATGATGTTTATAGCTTTATGCAGGCAGGAATGCAGACAACCATTGATAACACAGGTGATACTCTTGCGCTCCGTTTTCTTGAGCAGGAAAATGTAAATGCCTTTAAGAAGCTTGCAGAGATTATATATGATGAGAAAAATGTAGGTCTTGCCGATTACCAAGGTCTTTGGAACGAAGGCATTTATGAACAGGAAAAGCAGATTTTTGCTGTTGGAAATTCCTTGTTTATGCCCCATACTGTTTCGATATTGAATGATGATGTAATAAAGGAATCCTCGGCTAATATAGGCATTATTCCGATGCCTAAGGTTAATGAAGCTCAGGAACGCTATTGCTCGTCCATAGCTGTTTATCATTTTCCCGTTATAGCCATTCCCGAAAGCAACAAAAGCAAATTTGATGTGACCTGCTATGCTCTCGAGGCAATGGCATTTTACGGAAGCAAGCTTGTTACACCCGAATATTATCAAATCATTTACGATTCCGCACCTCTTGCTAATGAGGAAAACTCCGACATTTTGGATATGATTTTCAATAACCGAATTTACGATGTTGGAATTTGCTATGTTATCGGAGATCAATCAAACAGCTTTCTTTATTGCTATACAGAGCCTTTGGGAAATAAGGACAGCGATATTACCACACGGTTTGAAAGACGTTTGCATTCTTATCAGAATGCTCTCGATGAATTTATGAAAGGCTTTGAAGATTAAAGAAATAACCCCAAAGGTATAACGCCTTTGGGGTTAAATTATGCTTAAATATGTTTTTTGATTGCGTTAAAGGTTTCCTCGCTGATGATATGCTCCAGCTTGCAGGCGTCCTCGTCTGCGGTTTCTTGGCTTACGCCAAGGGAAACAAGGTATTTTGTAAGGACTGTGTGCCGTTCATAAATCTTTTCGGCAATAAATTTACCTTCCTCGGTAAGGAGCAGATTGCCGTTTTCCTGGCATACGATATAACCGCCCTGCTTTAAAAGGCCGACCGCACGGGAAACGCTGGGCTTTGAAACACCGCGATGCTCGCATATATCAATAGCTCGGACAATAGGCAGAGTTTTTGAAAGCACATGAATTGATTCAAGATACATTTCTCCCGATTCCTGAAGCTTCAATTATATCACTCCTTTTCCAATGTATTTTATTTATGATACCATAAAACATTGAAAAAATCAAGTGCCTTGAGGTTATCTTCGCTTCATGGCTCTTTTCATAGCCTTTTTTCGGCTTGTGCCTATTTTTGAAACAGCAAATGCGCTTGCGGCGCCTGATGCAACCAAGGCTATAAGGATAATTATGCTGTTCATCATGTTAAATTCCCCTGATACCAAAAGAGAAATCAGCATCATAGGAGCCAAGGGAATCAACGCCGCAGACATACCCGAAATAAATTTCGAGTCCTTATTTACAAAGGCGGCTGTTGCCGAGCCTGCCATTGTTCCCAATCCAACACAGGCGGCTGAAATCGGCATTGCAAGAGAATTTGGGTCGGCAGAATTTATTATCGCCATAGGCATAAGCAACGCCAAAAGCAATATTGCCAAAAAGCCGACACCGCCTCCCATTAATGCACATAAAAGTATGCCCTTGGGCTGGTTGCTTTGGGCGGGATTCTTTTTGTTCCGTTTCATATATATCAATCCTTTCGGTTCATATATATGAAGGCTTTTTTAAAATTATGCCCCGAAAATATCCTTTATAAGCTTGATTGTATAATCATCAAGGCTTACGAAATCCATTGCAGGGATATAAATGCTTTCGATTTGGTCATGAAGCTCCTTTGCCATTGTTAATTCGCTTATGCTGTCGGCAAGAATCTCCTTTTCAAGCTTTTCCAAAGCCTTCATTCTCATTTTATAGGGCGAAAGCCTTTGAAGATCGCAAAAGCGCGAAAGTGAGATTTCCTTTTGGTTTTGGATGCTTGATGCCAAGGGTTGATTGAGGATTGTTACAATAGAATTTTCCTGAGGGAAATAAATTAATTCGGGGCTTTTGGGGTCAATAGGGGAATAGCCGATTATAACGTCGGCGTTTTGCTCTATAAGGATTTTTTCCATTGCCGAAATCATGGCTTTGGCTGCCTTGCCCTTTAATTGATAGACCGTGTCGGTATTTTCAAAAACCTCCAAGGTCGTAAATCCCTTTGAGGAAAAGGATGAGGCAAAGATTTTCTTGATTCTGCCGTTTTTGGTTTTATTGAATCTGTCGACAAGCTCAAAGGCGGTTTTATCAAGCTTTTCAAGATTGATGCCCTTGGAAATCATATCGTTGTAAACATCCATTGTGCTTCCTGCGGCGGCAAGACAGCGATAGGCATTTTTGTAATGTCTGCTTTTTTGGTCGGTAAGGCTTATTATTTCATCTCGGTGGGGCAAAAGCTTGGCTTCATCCCAAAATTGCCCTAAATTTATTATGGTTTCACGTACACAAGGGTATTTTACATCCATAATGTGGGGGGATGTGCCGTCTGCAATGGCGATTCCTATTTCGGGGATTATAACGCCGTCAAGAGATTGAGGGTCGGCAGAGCAATAGATCAAATGAGGGGAAAAGCCCTTTTTTACTGCTGTGCCGTAAACACGCTTCATTAATGTGGATTTACCGCATCCGCTTGAGCCTTTGAGGATAAAAAGCCTTTCTGAATCGGCAAACGCATCATCAAATATGGATAAAAATCCATTTCTTGTGTTTGCTCCTGCGAAATATTTCAAGCTATCACAACCTTTTTAAAAAATCAATTCTTTTATTATTCTATGCGTTATAATTCAAATCGCTAAATAATTTTGGAAAGAGTTCCTGTTTTTCTGTCCCATATTTGGGTTTTGGATTCTGTGAAGGGCTGAGGATTGCCGTTATAAACCGAAAATTCCTCGGTTATTGTGAGATGCTCGGGTGTATCCCGTTCAACCTTGAATTTTGCTACGGCGCCAAATGGAGTAAAGCTTTCGGCAAGACGGCTTTTCGACTTTTCTGCGCTTTCCTTAAGTGCCACACGGGAAAATTCCAAAAAGCTTTCGTTAAGCTTTTCGTAAAAGGGAACTGCGCTTTTTAAGAGAGGGTCGTTTTTCGGACATTCAAGAATCGGAAGGCGAAGGTTTATTTTTACCAAAATTTCACCCGATTGGTCCAAAATATCCTCCTTAACGATTTTTTCGGAAACTGCAAAAATTTTTTTCTTTGTAAATAACATTATCATCACCGATTAATGTTTATTCAGAATTATATTTGTCTATTCTTGCAAATTCTCTTTTCTGCCAAGGGTTCTTTTGGGCCAGCTGAAGATTGAATCCTCCATGCCCTTGCGGTTAAAGGGAAACAAAGGCGACATATAGGAAACACCAAAGCTTTTCTTTTTGAATAACGCGAAGGTAAAAATCAAAGCCGACAGAACAAGCCCCCATATACCGAAAAGCTCGGAGGCGAACAAAACCGTAATTCTTGCCAAAACGATGATATACATATATGCAGGTGTTATAAATGCACAGACGGCAGAAAAGGCAACTGTTATAACCCCCACCGAGGAAACGATTCCTGCTTCAACAGCGGTGTTGCCTAAAATAATCGAGCCAACGATACCTACGGCATCACCGACGGTTCTCGGCATTCTTACGCCAACCTCACGCAAAACCTCGAAAAGTATTAAAACCATTACGATTTCCCAAAAGAAGCTTAGAGGAATATCCTTTCTTGCTTCGCTTATAAGCCCATATAACTGCCATGGCATTATGGAAGGGTCGTAATTAATTACAGCGCAAAGGATGCTTGGAGCAAATATTGCCGAGATAAAGGCGAAAACCCTTAAAATACGGATGAATGTGGCGTAATATGCTGTGTGGAGATAATCCTCTGCCGATTGAAAGCCCTCGATAAACAAAAAGGGAAGTGTTAACACAAAGGGGCTTCCGTCAACGATTAAGGCAATGCGCCCTGCCATAAGCTTTGATGCAACCTTATCCACCTTTTCGCTGCTTCCGCAGCTTGGCAATATAGGTGCAGATTTTCCTTCCAGAAGCATTGCGATATTTGTGCTGTCGGTTATAACATTAGCCTTGATTGATGAAAGCTGAGTGGAGATTCGGTCAATAAGCTTTTGGTCGGCTCTGCCCTCTACATAGGATAAAATAACCTTTGTTTCGGAAACCGAGCCTATTGTAAAGCTTTTGAATTTTAAGGAGGGCGTTCGGATATATCTTCTCAGCATGGCTGTGTTTTTTTCGGCATCCTCAACAAAGCCTGCCTTGGGGCCTCTTATGGTAACGTCGCTTGTTGGCTCATCAATGCTTCGGCTTGGGGCAAGCTCGGCATTGGCAAGTACAGAATAAAAGCCGTTTTTGCTTTCTGCAAGTATTAATACCTCTCCCTTGGCTATCATGCTTGCAGCATGGTTGGCATTCTTGGGCTGAGTCAGGGACGGATTTTCGATAATGCTTCCAAAATCACCTTGAAAGCCTGCCATGTCCAGCCTTAATAACGGACGGAGAAGCATTTCGGAAATATATTCCCGTGAGGTTATTCCCTTTAAAAGCATAAGGCAATAGCGTTCATTTGGATTTCCGCCCTGACGGCAGATAAAATCCTCGCAATTTGAAAAAAGTCTTTGAACCTCATCCCGAAAATTATCAAATTGATTATCCATTTTCGATTCTCCTTTTTTGGCTGACTGCCTTTTTATTATTGCCGTTATAGGTAAATAATAACCTATTATGGAATTAAAAACCTATTGACATAATTCGACGTCTGTTATAAAATAAATAGAAACATAGATATAACGGAGGAATCCAGATGACAATGGATAAAAGAGCAAGCAAGGGAAAGGGTATTCTGGCGGCAATTTTCCTGCTTCCTATTGTATTTATTGTATATTTTATAGTTGTATATTCGTCACAGGCTATTTCATTGAAAAATGTAAATAAGGTGACGGTTTCGCCGTCGGCAGGTGAATCGTCGGTTTTTGCCGAGCAGCAGGATATTGATTTTTATGTAGATATGCTCAACAGCTCTCTTTCCATTAACAGCGCAATGCGTGATGTTTCGGGAGAAACGCCTGTTTATATAACCTGCGACAGAGAGGACCGTTCGGTTGAATATAAGTTCTATCCTTCCTTGAATCTTTCGGGATGTCTTCTTGTGGACCCTGACGGCAAGCTTTATGTTCTCCAAAACGAATCGGCAAAAAATCTTCTTCTCAGAGAGGAATTTGCCTATCTTTATTCCTCCTATTTTCTTCCTACCCTTAATATAACAAGCGGTTCAGAAACATTGGAGATACCGCCTGTTGAAGCTTCATGGAATTATTATAAGTCCGACGGGGTTTCCTATGAATATGTCCCCTCGAAATTTTCCGAGGGCACCGAGCTTTACACAATTTACAAGGATTTTGAAAACAAATTGGAGTTTTCTCAATCTAAGGAAGCCATGCCTTATGAATTAAGCGACGTTGTTTATATGTCCGATGACGGCGTAAAGCATGAGGTTAAGAATATTTCCGACCTTAATTTTGAACGCGATACTGTTATAAGCGTTTCCTTTACTGCAAAATGGAGTGCAAGAAACAATGCTCAGGCATCGGGTCAGGCAAGATATGTTTTCAATGTCCTTTATGATATTCCTTCGGTTATCGAATTTTCCGAAAAGGAATTTGCCTGCGGTCAGGTTCTCGAGCTTAAGGCATCCAACCTTAACGATGACGAAAAGGTAACTCTTGAATCACTTCTTAAAACCAAGGGTATTCAATTTAGCGATTTGGGAGATGGCAAGGGTGTTGCGCTTATTCCCATAGGTCTTGAAAACGCTCCCGGTCTTTACACTCTTGCTCTTACAACAGGTGTTGGAAGCATAAGCGAAAGCATTGTTGTAACCAAAAGAGAAAGCGAAAGCTGGGTTCCCTTTGCGGTAACACCCGAGGAATATAACGAAATGCTTTCTTTGGAAAAAATGGAGGCATTCGATAAGTTCCTTGAGGGTATAACAGCCAAGCGCCCCGAAACAAACCATTTTGTTTACGGCGACGATGATTTCAGTCCTCCCGACAGCAGCGGTCCTGTTTATGAATACGGTCAAAGCGTTAATTTGGGTGTAACCGATGTTTTGGACGATTCGGGCGAGCGTACTGTTAAGGGTAATATCTACGAGCTTTCCGAGGGTACCGAGGTTTCAACCGCTCAAAACGGCGAGGTAATCTTTACAGGCAACCTTGCGCCTACGGGTAATACTGTTATAATCTATCACGGATACGGTATTTACACCTATTACTATCATCTTGAATCTATTTCGGTTCAGGCAGGGGATTTCCTTAAGGAGGGCAACGAAATCGGTATCGCAGGTAAAACAGGCTATACCGATGACAAAACCGTTCTTCATTATGCATTAAGCATCGACGGTATTTTTGTAGAGCCCGATTGGTTTGAATAATTAAATATAGGAAAAAACGGCAGACGAACGACTACTTCTCATAAGGATGATTAAAGCCTCGATGAATTTCATCGAGGCTTTTCTTATGCTTATCGGAAAGAACCAGCATCGCATTTGTAAGTACAAATGCTTCTTTTTGGGTGATACCCAAACCCTTTTAACAACAAACAAGAAAGATAAGTGATATTCTTTGCTGTGCAAAGAGTGATATTTTCACTTTGTGAAAGTGATATTACTCCCT
>JAZSFY010000043.1:0-1907 GCA_045532415.1 Eubacteriales bacterium
ATTTTTATCATTATAACATAATAATATATTATAATTGTAATTTAGACACTTTTCTTCTTGATTATTATGCTATCGTTATCGTAACTTTTTGGCGTAGCGAATCCCATGGATTTAATACAGCTATTACACAAAAAACGACAGGATAAAACCTGTCGCTTTTTCATGAGTTCGATATCATATATTAGCCAAAAAGTACATACATTCAAGATTCAAAGATGCTATGCTTCTGCTTTATCAGGGGCATAGCTTTTATTTTGTAAAAATGTCAAAGACAGGTCAAGGACATTTCCGGGAACTTCCGGGAAAAGTCCAAGAAAAAACAGAACATATAGATATAGATATAGATAAGATAAAGATAAAGATTTAGATGGAGATGAAGATAAGAGCCCGTTGGGGCATAAGGCGGTTTTCCAAACCGCAACCACCGCCATCAATAAAAATCTATTATTACTTTTTAATTTTATTTACCTTTTTAGTATGAACATTAGCTTGATTTTTTCAAAATAGTTGACAGGTTATGGAAAAAAGAATAAAATAACACTATTAACTGAAGAAACGGACGGTTAAAGGCAAAATGAAGGTTTTATTAGAGAATTTAACTAAAAAATTCCCCAACCGCAATAAAAAGCAGGGCGGTGAGGTTATCGCTGTTAATGATTTTACTTTTGAAATACCCGACGGCGAGCTTATTGGCTTGCTTGGTCCCTCCGGTTGCGGAAAAAGCACCATGCTTCATCTTTTAAGCGGATTGCAGAAGCCTACATCGGGGAAAGTATTTTTCGGTGATGAGGACGTTACCGAGCTTCCTGCGGAGAACCGCGGTGTCGGCTTGGTGTTCCAGAATTATGCTCTTTATCCCCATTTAACTGTATTGCAAAATATTATCTTCCCCTTGCAGAACCGCAAGGGTGCAGACAAGCTTACAAAAGCCCAAATGAATGAAATGGCTTTTGAAACAGCCAAGCTTGTGCAGATTGAAGAATTGATGGAAAGAAAGCCTAATGAGCTTTCGGGCGGTCAGCAACAGAGAGTTGCTATTGCAAGAGCCTTGGTAAAAATGCCCAGAATTTTGCTTTTGGACGAGCCCTTGTCAAACCTTGATGCAAGATTGAGGCTTCAAACAAGAGAAGAAATCCGCAGAATCCAAAAGGAAACAGGGATTACAACCATTTTCGTAACCCATGACCAAGAGGAAGCCATGAGTATTTCCGACAGAATCGTGGTTATGAAGGATGGCATGCTTCAGCAGATTGGCAAGCCTCAGGAGGTTTATGACGACCCTGCAAATTTGTTTGTTGCAAAATTCTTGGGAACTCCCCCTATTCATGTTTTTAAGGGTGAAATTAAAAACAATCAGCTTTATATTGGCAACCAAGCTGTTCTTGATGTAAAATTTGAGGACCGCAAGGATATTGTTGCGGCAATACGTCCCGAGGGATTTTCCCCTAACCCAAACGGAAGACTTTCCTGCAAGCTTCACAGAATTGAGGTTATGGGCAGAGATATAAGCGTTGTTTGCTCACATGATGATTGCGAAAATGAATGCATCAGAGCAATAATCCGTTCCGAGAATATGTCGGACATTTCGGGTGATACGGTTAATTTCGACCTTATGTCCCACAAGGTTTATTTATTTGACAAATCAAACGGCAACAGAATCTATTTCGGCGAATAATTCAGTGAGGTAAGCTATGGAAAACAGAAATGCCAAGGGCTGGCTTTACTTATTGCCTGCCATACTGTTTTTGGGTGTATTCATGGTGTATCCCTTAATAGATGTTTTCATCTATTCTCTTGAGGAGGGCTTTAACTTCGCCTCTCAAAGCTATACAGGTGTTGGACTAGACAATTATTCCTATATACTCCATGACCCTTATTTTCTTCAAGCTGTTAAGAACACATTTATT
>JAZSFY010000086.1:0-1963 GCA_045532415.1 Eubacteriales bacterium
GACCGCTTGGCCTCCGACTTACTATAAACAATTTCAGGGGGAAGTACCTATGAACGAAAACCAAGAAAACCAGCATTTTAAAAACGATGACCGCGATACCCCAAAAGAGCCCTTTACCAAGAAAATGGCGAGATTTTCGGCATTTATCTATCTGGGCTTGGCGATAACCGTTGTTATTGTGGCAACCGTGGGAATCTTCAGCATTTCCTATGACTATGACGATGAATTACCCTCGGTTTCAATCCCCGACATTAATTTCAACCAATCCACCTCCTCTGCTCCCGAAAGCAATATTGAGGTAAAGCCTCCTGTTTCCGAAAAGCCTGCAGGCAACGAGGAAAGCAATGTTGATGCCGAATTGGAAAAGCCCGACACCTCCAAGGACGAGCCGAGAACAATGTTCTACCGCCCTGTTGCAGGCGAGATTATTAAGAGTCACAGCGAGGACACCTTGGTGTTTTCTCAGACAATGGGTGATTACCGTGTTCACATGGGAATTGATATTGCCGCCGACCAAGGCACAGAGGTTGTTTCCTTCAGCGACGGCGTTGTTGCCGCAATCGACGAGGACTATTTTTACGGCATGACGGTTGCTATCACTCATGATAACGGGGTTATTTCTTATTACAAGAATCTCGACAAGGCTCTTGCCGAAAATATTATTGTAGGCAGCGAGGTTTTGGCAGGACAGGCTATCGGCAAGGTCGGCTCGACTGCCCGAATCGAAGCCTCCGACCAATCCCACCTTCATTTTGAGCTTGTTGTAAACGGCGAGCAGGTTAATCCTGTTCCCGAGCTTCCCAATTCTTGAACAGAAGGAGATGTAAAAACTCAGCCGAGTTTTTACATCCCTTTTTTTAACATAAATCTCCCTTTCAACATAATCTTAAAGTGAGGTTGGAAAAATCGGGAAAGCAATTTTCCGTAAACCCTTTCTCAAAGACTGAAGGGAGGATATATAATGGGCTGCTTTGATTCGTTCTTCGGCAATAACAATTGTTGGATCATTATCCTTATTGCCATCGTTATCCTTTGTTGCTGCTGTTAATTTCTAAAAGTTAAAATTATAGGACATAAAACATCCCCGATTATATTTTCGGGGACATATAAAGAAAAGCGAGAGGCTTTGTAGCTTCTCGCTTTTGGTTTGTCATTTTGCTTAAAAAGAATGTGCAAATTTATGCAATCAAACAAACTGGAAAAATTTAAAATTTTTTCATAGACATTTTTGCTGGTTATGGTATTATATAAGTGAAAGAGTCCAATAAGGAGGAATATTTATGAGAAAAGTTTTATCCCTTTTATTGTGTTTGATTATGGCTTTGACAAGCTTTTGCTCTTGCGCTTCGGAAGACAGCGAATCTCCGAATTGGTCGAAAGATTTGGAATATGAAATAAAAAAGGCATACGCAAAAGAACATGGAATTTGTTCGGATGAGAGTGAGTTTAATATTGATGATGTGCCTATGGCATATTTCGGCAGATACAGCGGTTATGAGGCGGTATTATCTACAGGATTGGCTTCCGCTATCGATTTATCAGTGGAGGCTGGGGGACATTTGTTCCATTTCGGATGCTCAAATATAATTTTGTTATATAAAGACGGTGAATTTATAGAGTTTCATACTGCTTTCAAAAGCGGAAAAATAACACAAGAGGATATCGATAAGCTGTATGAGGTTTTTATAACATCAAAAAATTCCAAATAAATTATCCATATAAAAAGGTTCGGATTTTTCCGAACCTTTTGTTTATGACTGAATTATCACGGGAAAACAACCTTGGGGTCGTTAAATTCCTTTAGGTGGTTTTGGTAGGCATCCATGGCGGCGTCCTTAAATGCTGCGGTGGCAGTTACTCCCGTAAGGGAAATGAAATATTCGCAGAATAGGGGGTTTAAGGGAAGAATGGGGCCTGTTACATGAGTACAGATAAGGTTGTTTTTCCTCATGCCTTCAAGCTT
>JAZSFY010000242.1:0-9497 GCA_045532415.1 Eubacteriales bacterium
TCCTGCTCCTCGGGAGTGAGCTTGCCCTTCATAAGCTTATCAACCGTCAAGGAATCGAAAATATCCATTGCAACGATATTATTACCGCGCAAACACATAACCTGCTTCATTTGACCTTCAACAAGGTTTTCAACAGCCGCACAGCCCATTTGGGTAGCAAGAACACGGTCGCGAAGTGTGGGCGCGCCGCCACGTTGGATGTGAGCAAGGCGGGCAAAGCGGGTTTCGATACCGCTTCTCTTTTCGATCATCTTGCTTAATTCCTCGCCATATTCCTTACCCATACCCTCAGAGGTTATGATAATGAAATTACGCTTGCCGCCTTTTCTTGCGGCAACCATTTTTTCGATAACATGGTCAAAATCCGTGGGGATTTCCTTGATAACCGCAGTAACCGCGCCCAACGCAATAGAGGTTTGGAGAGCGATATCGCCTGCATCTCTGCCCATTACCTCAACAACAGTACAACGGGAATGGCTTTCGGAGGTATCGCGGAGCTTGTCAACAAGCTGAACAACTGTGTTCATTGCTGTGTCGAAGCCGATTGTCGCCTCGGTGGAGGCAATATCGTTATCAATAGTACCGGGGATACCGATACAGGGAACACCTGCATTTGTAAGAGAAACTGCACCGCGGAAGGTACCGTCGCCGCCGATTGTTACAATACCGTCAATACCATGTTTATCGCAGGTTGCAACAGCCTTTGCCAACCCTTCGGGTGTCATAAATTCCTTACTGCGGGCAGAATAAAGCATTGTGCCGCCGCGATTTATAATAAAAGAAACGTCGCGTTCGTGGAGTTGCTTGATATCGCCCTCAATCAAGCCTTGATAGCCGTTATAGATACCCATAACCTCAATACCCTTATAAAGAGAAAGACGGGTAACCGCACGGACAGCCGCATTCATACCGGGAGCGTCGCCGCCGCTTGTTAAAACGCCGATTCTTTTAATCTGTTTCATTATTATATATCCTCCTTAGGAATTTCATCATACACCGAAAGAATAGCACAAATCAAAGGGATTGTCAATAATTTAGCAAACGGTTCTAGGGTAAGTTTTTCATGAATATAATAAAAACAAAAAAGCATTGGGAGGACCCTAGAATGACCGACATCGGAATATACAGCGATATTGCCAACCGAACAGGGGGCGATATTTATATCGGGGTAGTCGGCCCCGTAAGAACCGGCAAATCCACACTTATCAAGCGTTTTACCGAAAATCTTATTTTACCCAACATCGAAACCGACAGCATGAGAGAGCGCGCAAAGGATGAAATGCCCCAATCGGCATCGGGAAAAACTGTTATGACCACAGAGCCAAAGTTTATCCCTGAAAATGCCGCAAGGATTCCATTGGACGAGGGCGCGGAATGCCGTGTGAAGCTTATTGATTGCGTTGGATATATCGTTCCCGGTGTTATGGGCTTATCCGAGGAAGGACAGCCCAGAATGGTTATGACACCTTGGGACAGCGAGCCTCTGCCCTTTGAAAAAGCCGCAGAAATCGGCACAAGAAAGGTTATCGAGGAGCATTCCACCATTGGAATCGTTGTGACAACCGACGGCACAATCGGCGAAATTCCCCGAGAGGCTTATGCAGATGCAGAAAAGCGTGTTGTTTCGGAATTAAAAGAGCTACGCAAGCCATTTGTTGTGGTTTTGAACTGCGCCCACCCTAATTCTGCCAACAGCCAAAAGCTGGCAAGGGACCTTGAGGAGGAATATGACGTTCCTGTATTGCCCATAAACTGTCTTGAAATGGGCGACGGCGACATAAAGGATATTCTAAGAGGCTTGCTTTATGAATTTCCCGTAAGAGAGATTAAATTTACGCTTCCCACTTGGGTTGATGTTTTGGAGGAGAACGACGATTTACGCAACCGATTGTTTGAGCGCGTTTCCTCCACCGCAAGAGGATTAAAGCGCGTAGGCGAGATTAAGGATGCTGTTTCGGATTTTTCCGACGGAGAAATGAGCGCAAGGCTTGAAAGACTTGATTTGGGCAAGGGCAGCGCAAAAATAGATGTTGTTATCCCCCACAGCATTTTCTATAACATTCTCGGAGAGAAAAGCGGTTTTGAAATCGAAAGCGAGAGAGAATTGCTTACGATAATGACAGAGCTTTCGGAGGTTAAGAAAAAATACGACAAGGTGGCAAGCGCCATTGACGATGTAATGAACGACGGCTATGGCATTGTAATGCCCACAATCGACGACCTTACATTAGAGGAGCCCGAAATTGTAAAGCAGCCCGGTGGATACGGTGTTAAATTAAAGGCAAGCGCGCCCTCGATTCACATGATGAAGGCTGACATCGAAACAGAGGTCAACCCCATTGTCGGCACCGAAAGTCAATCCGAGGAATTGGTAAGCTTTTTGCTAAAGGAATTTGAGGAGGACCCGAGAAGCATTTGGGAATCCAATATGTTCGGAAAATCACTTCATGAATTGGTCAGCGAGGGCTTAAACAGCAAGCTTGCCCACATGCCCGATGAAGCAAGAGCGAAAATTGCAGGAACTATCCAGAGGATTATCAACGAGGGCAGCGGCGGATTGATATGCATCCTTTTATAACGCCCTTTACTTTAACCTTTTCGGAATTGAGAAACAAAGAGGTTATTAACATTTGCGACGGCAGTCTTTTGGGTTGTGTCAGCGATATTGAATTTGGCTCATGCAACGGCGAAATAACCGCAATCGTTCTTCCCGGAAACGGTATTCTCGCTTCCCTCTCGGCAAAAAACCGAATTTGTATTCCATGGAGAGATATCGAAAGAATCGGCAAGGACACTATTCTCGTAAGATTTAAGGAATTGCCCTCGGGAAAATAACAAAAGAGGCTGTTAAAACAGCCTCTTTTATCATTAAATTATGAGAATATAAGCTTTTTGAGCATGAAGTAGTCGATGGAGGTATACTTGCCGTCGCCGTTAAGGTCGCAACGCAATGCCGCAGTTTCGGGAGCCTTAAGGTCCTCGACATCCAACATATCGAAGATTATCTTCTTGAGCATCATATAGTCGGTTGCGGTAAGCTTTCCGTCGTTGTTAACGTCGCCGAGAATATATTCGGGCTCGGGAACAACCTCCGCTGCATTGTAGATAGCGATTTCGTCTATCAACGCATAAGGAACGCTTACTGTCTGAGGCAATGTGAAGGTCACCTTAACATATCGAGCATCCTTATCGATTGTCAATTCGTCTGTCCAATATACAATGTTCATGTCGGACTTAGGTGTGATAGTGCCGACAGAAGCATAGCTTTCGTTATCGGAGGAAACGAATACTTCAATCTTCACAGGAGCCAAAGCGTCAATCTTTGCGCTTGCTGTGCCTACTGTAAAGGTCTTATCGGAGTTTGCAAGGTGAAGCTTCAAGCGGTCGATTGTCTTGATTTCGCCCATGTCAACGATTACAGAGCCTACATAGTCGGTACAGTTGTGCCATCTCTGGAAGGTGAACCAGGTATCGTTGGTTGCGTCAAAGCCGTTTTGAGCAATACCGTCTGTTAAAACATCGGCAAACTTGAATACGCCGTTGATGCTGTCAAGAGGTTCCTTGCCGGAAGGATCGGTTACGGTCTTGCTTACAGCGTCGTGTTCGATTGTTTCAAAGGTTGTGTCGATAGGAGGTTCGGGAACAATGGGAGTTTCGCATTCGTAAACTGCGATTTCGTCGATCAATGCATAGGTAACAGCATCGGTTGCAACAGTAATGCAAACCTTTACGTATCTTGCATTAGCCATAATAGAGGTATTGGTCCAATAAACGATGTTTGCATCACTAGAGGTATCAACAACGCCTGCGGAGGTGTAATTGCTGCCGTCGGAGGAAATGAACAATTCTACCTTTTGAGGCTCGGGAGCGTTGATTGTACCGGAAACACCGTTCAATGTGAAGGTCTTATTGGAGTTTGCAAGGTGAAGCTTGATTTTATCAATGCTGATTTCCTTGCCAAGGTCAACAACAAGAGAAGCAACGCCGTTTGTGCAGTTATGGTAGGTCTGAATACCGAACCATGTATCGTTTGTAGCATCAAAGCTGTTTTGAGCAATACCGTCTGTCAAAACGTCGCCGAACTTAAATACTCCGTTACTGCTGTCAAGAGCAGGCTTGCCCGAAAGGTCGGTAGCAGGCTTGCCCACAGCCGCATGGTTAACGCTCTGGCTACCCTCAGCCAACGCATAGCCGTAAACCTGAACCTCGCTTATCCAGTTTGCACCGGTGGAGGTGTAAGCAAGTCTTACCTGAGTTGTTGCGATTTCTTCGGGGATTTTGTGGATAACAGCCGCCATAATATCCAATTCCTTGCCGGTTGCAGACCACTTTGGCATATGGCTTAAATTAAATTCGGAAACATCAACCCATTTACCGTCAACCAAAGCCTGAAGAGTCATCGTGACAGGCTTAACAATAGAGGACGGGATATCGTTTACAAGGTAAACTGTTGCACCTGTAAGAACGGTTGCGTCAAATGCGTCAAAGGTGATGTAGCAGGTTTGATCTCTGTCTATAACGCTCAAGCCGTAGTTTTTATTAGACCATACCTGAGAAGCAGCAGAAACAACGCCGTCGGTCATAGCAGACTTGGGATAGCTTGTTGCATTTGCTTCCTTAAGGTTTGTGATAGTTGCAGAGGAGCCGAGAAGAATATTCTTTTCGCCAAGGGCAGGTACAGCAGAGGAGCTGCCTGTTACCTTGATGTTATCAATAGTGCCCTTTACGCCCAAGCCGATGCGGTAAAGAGGAATTGTAAGAGTGGAATATGTACCAAAGCCATAGAAATCGCCGGTTACATATTCAGCCAAGCTGCTTACAGGCTCGAACGCCAAGGTGTCGTTTACAACCAAGGTGGTTACGCTGGGACGACTTCCTACAAGAAGGTTGCTTGAGCCTGCGGTGCCTGCCTTAGGCAAAGCGCAGGTAAGAGTAATCTTGGTTTCGATTCCTGCAGTAAGCTTATAATGATAGATAAAGCTGATTCTGCCGTAAACAGTATCGTCAGCCTCGGAAAGAAGCGATTCAAAGCCGATTGTACCGTCGGGGTCAACAAATATCTTTGTAAAGCCTGCCTTGGTTTCGCCTAAATAATTTCTGTCCTCGCTGTCGAAGATATATGCTCTTTCGGAAGGAAGCTCATCCAACTTAATGTCAAAGCTGAGTGTGTTGGGCATACCAACAAAATCGTATTTAGGTGCGGTTGTTACATAGGAATTGCCGTCAAGAACAAGCTTGCCGTTGGAAATGCTTCCGCTTATAGTTGCATAAGAGGGAACGCCGTTTTCAAAATTGATGTTAATACCGCCTTCGGGAAGGTCGCGGTTGAAGATATCAACGTCGCCTGCGCGCCATGCAAGAGCATCGCGGCGAGCCTTGAAGTTGGCAAAGCTGATTGTACCGTCGATTGTACCGGTATCGGCACCGCACCAGCATTTTTCAGCAACAAGAGTACCCATGTTACGAACACGGTCGATAACATCTGTATAGGTCAAGCCTATCCAAGCAGAGCCATAGTCGTTCCAGATAGAGAAGCCGCCGCCGAGCATTCTTTCATCCCCTTCGGGATAAAGAACAGCATTCTTGTTCCATGCACTCCATCTGTGAATCTGAAATTCGTTATAAAGATATTCGGCAGATTCATCGGTGAGGTAATCCTCAAAGGAATCTCTGGGCTGATTGTTCCAGCCGGGAACTATATAGAGATAGTTATTAAGATAGTTAACGATACCGCAATTTAATGCAACGGTTTCGTTATATCCCGAGTGGGTAGAATCCCAATAAATGGTATCGTAATCCATACCCGAATCAAGGGTTGCACCGTTAAGGAAGCCGTTGGAGCCAAAGCTGGACCAGAATCTTGCAGTATAACCGAGAGAGTTAACGTGCTTGATGATTCTGTTAATATATGCTTCGGATTCCTCGGGGAATATCTTGGGATATTCGTCCATACCGATGTGGATTGTATCGTTGAGGATAACGGGGTTGTCGCCGCCGAGATATTCGGTAAAGATAGATTCGATAAGCTGAACAGTTTTTTCGTCACGAACGTCTAATGCGCGGTTCGCTTCGTTAGAGCTTACGCCGTCTGCTACGGTAAGAAGCTTGGGCGTCCAGCCGTCGATGTTAACTGTGGAGAAGCAACGTGCATGGTGAGGAGAATCGATTTCGGTAAGAACGCTAACGCCATACTTTGCCGCTTCAAGCTGATATTGACGGTATTCTTCCTTAGTGTAATAGCCGTCTGTTGCAGTAAGACCGGGGATATCGCTTTCAAGACGGAAAGCGGAATAGCCGTTTTTACCGTTATCGTTAATATGAACATGGATTTCGTTGAACTTGAACCACGCCATATAACGGGTTAGGTTCATAAGCTCATCCATAGGCATATAAAGACGTGCTACGTCAATAAGACCTGTACGAACCTTATATGCAGGATAGTCCTTTGCAGTACCTGCAGGGAAATATCCATCGGCGTCAACGCTCTGTACAACAGAGATACCGCCATAAAGAAGACCGATATTTGTCTTTGCTGTAATGGTAACAGAATTTGCGGTAGCGACGAGATCATATCCCTCGTCTTCGCCGTTACAAGCAGATGCGCTTGTCTTAAAGATGATTGCGTTGGATGTACCCGAGGTTCTGATAGGAAGATCAAGACCAAGAGTATCCTTAAAGAAGCCCTGAACAAGCTTTACCTGTTCGGAAGCATCGCCGCCTGCATAAACGAGAGTAGTATCAGCATTGGGGATAAATGCGCCGACACCGTCGGTCCACTGACGAATTGCAGGAAGGGTTGTAGGCGCAGCAGTAGGATCGAGGCTTTCGTTTTCGTAAACAGCAATTTCGTCAACGATTGCGCCCCAAGCAGTAGGAACAGCGCCCGAATAAACAAGGTTCAAAACAACCTCAACCTTAACATATCTAGCGCTTTGCAATACCTTTGCAGAAGTCCAATAGGTAGAAGCATAGGAATTGTAGTCAAGATAGGTAGAAGATGTCCAGGTCTTTTTATCGTTAGAGAAATAAACATTGATTGCTTCGGGAGTAGAAATAAGATTTCTATCGTCAATGCTGGAAATGCTGTCTACATTGGCAAGGTGAACCTTTATTTCGCCGATGTTATAAGCCTTGCCGAGGTCGACGATCATTTCGGTTTTCTTGCCCCAGCCGTTTTGCTCCACAACGGTGTTATGATAGTTCTGGAAAAGTGTCCATTCACCGCTGTAAGGGTCATGGCTGTTATATGCTTTACCGTTGGTAAGAACCGAAGCCGCCGCACGGATCGCACCGCAGCCATAAGTATACTGAGCAGACATATCTGTACCGTTGCCGCGGGTTATGGTAACAGTTTTGCCGTAAGCGATATTCTTTTGGGTAACGGTTTCATAACCTGTACCTGCAGAAGCCTTGGGAAGATATTTACCCATAACCTGAACTTCGCCGATAAGGTTTGCGCCGGTAGGCTTATTAACAAGTCTTACCTTTGTAGCAACAAGATTCTGGGATCTAAGGTCGATAATTGCAGAATAATTTCCGCTTGCTGTTTGATCATCAGACCAAGAAGGAATATGGCTGAGATCAAATGTACCTGCCTCTACCCAGCTACCGTCAACATAAGCCTCAAGAATAGCAGAAGAAGGCTTTGCATAAGCCGATGCGTTGTCAATAGTGAAAACAACCTTAGCACTGGTGAGGGTTGCAGGAGAGAACTCTTTGAAATTAAGAGTGTATCCATCCTTTGCCCCATCGTTGATAGCAACATTATCCTTAGACCAAACGCTGTGAGGAACAGTACCGTCAGTGAGAGCAAAAGCGCTCGCGCTAAAGGATGCGGTATCATACAATTCAGCGCCGTCGATGGTTACAGAAGAACCGTAAATAAGGTTTTTAGCAAAGCTGCTGTTGTCCTCATATTCGGTGTCAATAGTCTTCATCCAATCGTTGATTACGGGAGCGAGAACATTATATCCTTCTACATTGGGATGAACAAAGTCGTAAAGTCCTTTATTTGTATGGGACTTAATATAGTTTTTATTAAAGTCGTCATCCTCATACAAATTAAGGTAAGGGATTCCCCATTTTTCGCAGATCTTTTTACCCATGGAAAAATATCCGCTCATATCAGCCAAATTGCCTGTGGTGGTCTGGCTGGGGAGAGAGAAATTGATGATATAACCGATTTTTGCGGTGGGGAAGGTTTCCTTTGCATACTTTATGGTAGCCTCGAGAGCGCCTGCATAGGTATCTCTGTCGAAGGAAGCATTGGTACCGCTGGTCATAGTGCCGACCGCAACAGCATCCCATGCATCGTTAACGCCGCCATGAAGAATAACATAGTCATAGGTCTTGCCGGCCTCAGCCTGAAGCTGTTGGTAGATAGTACCGGGCTCGCCTTCATCGGCGCGTGTGTTGGAAAGAGAAGCACCCGATGTACCTCTGTTAACACCGGCCATGCCGTTTTCTTCCATAATTCTGCCTGCCCAACCGGCATAAGACAGACCCATACCGTCTTCGTAAAGGGCATCACAAATGGAATCGCCCACAAAGAGAACCGATTTTCCCTTCAAGGGGTTCACATTGGCATCGGATTCAACGGCAAAAGGAAATACCGTGAAGCACGACATTAACATCGTCATCACAAGTAAAACCGAAATGATCCTTTTCATAATTTTCACCTCTTGTTTTTTGTCGAGAAAAAACATATATCAACAAAATGGGTTAATGCTGTTAAAATATGCTCTCTCAATTTCATGCTTATTGGCTTCAGTTTATTATATAAATTAATAAAAGTCAACGAAAATTTTAATAAATCGGCAAAAACGCACAGAAAAAAACCGATTTTAAGACAAAAAAGAAGTAAATCATTGTCAGCGCACGTTTTTTGTATTTTCATAATTTTATCCAAGCTCCTCCTTAAGCATTGATGCGTAGGCTTCGGCAAACCGCAAAATTGCATTTTCCGCTTCCTCAATCGTATTTCCGCAGGAGCCTGCCTCTACAATAACACTTCCCGGGCAGGCAACCTGATTAAATCCCGAATTTCTAAGATTTATCGGTCGGGCAAGAGTTGGATAAAGCTGGTTCATCTGCTGTTGAAGATAGACGGCAAAGGTAAGGTTAGTTTCCCAATACGGGTGGGTTCCATAGCCGTTTGTTCCCACAACAAGCATAAGCTGGGCGCATTTTTCTCCGTCGATTTCGGTTAACGGCTTTATGTTATTGCCTTCGGAATCGAAAATCGAATCGCGGTGAAGGTCTATTATATATTTTATGGAAGGAAATTTTTCCAAAGCCGCCTTCATGCCTTGAAAGGAATTGGTATAAGCATCATTAAAGCTGTCACGGTCATACATGGTTTTGTCGTGATAATTGGGTATGCCCAATTCGGCAAGTCTTTTGCTTAAAACCTCGCCTATATGTACAACTGTTTCCTCGGGATTTTCGGAACGGAAGCTTTCCTCGGGTGAATAAAATTCATAGCCCGAAGGAAGATA
>JAZSFY010000079.1:0-4821 GCA_045532415.1 Eubacteriales bacterium
CGGCGTACTTCCTCCTGTTTCTGTTCTCAATCCTGAACAGGCTCAGTATTACTTCCTCTCCGGTTTCACTGCTAAGCTCGCAGGTACCGAAAGAGGTATCACCGAACCTACTCCCACCTTCTCTGCATGCTTCGGTCAGGCGTTCCTCGAACTCCACCCCACCAAGTATGCTGAAGAGCTCGTTAAGAAGATGGAACAGAGCGGCGCTAAGGCTTACCTCGTAAACACAGGTTGGAACGGCACCGGCAAGCGTATCTCCATTAAGGATACTCGTGGTATCATCGATGCTATCCTCAACGGCGACATCGCTAAGGCTGAAACCAAGACAATTCCTTACTTCAATCTCGCAGTTCCCACAGAACTTCCCGGCGTTGACACCGGTATTCTCGATCCTCGCGATACCTATGCTAACGTTGCTGATTGGGAAGCTAAGGCTCAGGATCTCGCATCCCGCTTCATCAAGAACTTTGTTAAGTACACCGGAAACGATGCCGGCAAGGCTCTCGTAGAAGCTGGTCCCAAGCTTTAATCCATAAAGTAATACAAATTAAAAAGGAGCTGTTTTTCAGCTCCTTTTTGTATAAATAATCCCATTGCGCGCAAGATATAATCACCATAGAAGGAGGTTTAACATGGAACATATTTATGATACTGTTATAATAGGCTCGGGTGCCGCAGGCTGTACCGCCGCTTTATATGCTTCAAGAGCAGGGCTTGATACTCTTATGATAGAGAAAATGGCGCCCGGCGGCCAAATGGCTTTGACCGATATTATCGACAATTATTCGGGATTTGACGAAGGTATTGACGGATTTACCTTGGGAATGAAAATGCATCAGCAGGCAGAGCGCTTTGGTACAAAAACCGAATATGCCGATGTTAACGATGTTGATTTTTCAAAGGATATCAAGGTTATAAAAACCGACATAGGTGATTTTTACGGGAAAACCGTTATTATTGCTTCGGGTGCAAATCCCCGTGAATTGGGCATTAAGGGCGAGCAGGAGCTTTTGGGCAGAGGTGTTCATTATTGCGCCCATTGCGACGGCAACTTTTACAAGGATAAAATTGCTGTTGTTGTAGGCGGCGGAAATTCTGCTGTTTCGGATGCTTTGTATCTCTCCCATATTGCCAAAAAAGTTATTATGGTCCACCGCAGGGACACATTAAGGGCAACAAGGATTTATCACGAGCCTTTGATGGCTTGCGAAAATATCGAGTTTTTATGGAATTCTGCCTTAGATGAGATTATCGGCGATGATAAGGTTGCTAAAGTTACGGTTAAGAATCTTAAAAATAACGAAATCACCGAAATACCATGCGACGGTGTTTTTGTAAGCATTGGCAGAAAGCCTGCAACAGATTATTTGGCAGGCAAAATCGATTTGGACGAAAACGGGTATATTATTGCTGGCGAAACCACAAAAACCAATATTGACGGTGTTTTTGCAGCAGGGGACATCCGTACAAAGGCATTGCGCCAGATTATTACAGCGGCGGCTGACGGTGCAATTGCTTCACATTTTGCAGAGGAATATTTATCTATTCACTAATTAATATAAGGGCTGAAAAGAACTCGGTTGAGTTTTTTACAGCCCTTTACTTATAGGAGATATGAAATAATGCTTAAGAATGGACAAACCGAAATCCGTCGGTTTTTCAACTTTTGTTGATGTTTATTATAATCTGTTGACATGGTTTTTGAAAACAGATATAATTCAAGTGATTTTGAATTGGAGTGATAAACATGGCAAAAAATTCTCTTGCACAACATCCCGTAAATCTTCCTAAGCCCAACAGCGTAAAGCACATGATGGAAATGTCTGTTGAGGCGGCAGGAGATAACATCGCTTACAAATACCGTGGAAAAGACGGTGTTGTTGAGGTTACATATAAGGAATTTCAAAATGATACCTTCTATCTTGGGACTGCAATTGATTCATTGGGAATGGCAGGCTCTCATATCGCTTGTATCGGCGAAAACAGCTATAATTGGATAACTGTTTATGTAACAGCCTTGAAAAGCAAGGGTGTTTTCTGCCCTATTGACAAGGACCTGCCCGACAGCGACCTTATTAATATTATCAATCACGGTGACGATGATATTATCTTCTGCGATAAAAAGCGCGAGGAGATATTTAAGCGCATCCGTAACGATATTTCGAGAGTAAAATATTTCGTTTCCTTTGACAGAGATGAGGATGAGGGAGAATTTCTTTCCTATTCCAAGCTTATGGAAAAGGGCAAAAGCCTTTATGAAGCAGGCGAGCGCGGATATTGCAATATGGAAACCGAGGATGAATATGCATTGAAGATGCTTATTTACACATCGGGTACAACAGGATTGGCAAAGGGTGTTATGCTTTCCGAGCATAATATTGTTTCACTTCTTCATTACGGATTGAGATTGACCACAATACGCGATGTCGGTCTTTCGGTGCTTCCCTATCACCATGCTTATGAGGCTGTGGCAGGGCTTCTCGTCGCATTGCACCGCAGAGCAACAATATGTATTAATGACAGCCTTAAAAGAGTTGTTAAAAACCTTGCTTTATATCAGCCCGAATATATGTATGTTGTTCCTGCACTTTTGGAGGTTGTTTACAGAAGAATGCAGGCAAGCATTGAAGAAAAGGGCAAGACAAAGACTGTTAAAACAGGCATTAAGATTTCGCGTTTTCTCAGAGCAATCGGCATTGATGCAAGAAGAAAGATTTTTGCAGAGCTTCACCAAGCCTTGGGCGGTAATTTGAAAAAGATTATTTGCGGCGGTGCGCCCTTAAGAGCGGAAATTGCAGATTTCTTTGAGGATATCGGCATTTTGGTTACAAACGGTTACGGTATTACCGAATGTTCTCCTCTTGTTTCGGTAAACACCGATTTTATCAACGACCCTAAAACAGTTGGATTCCCCATGGAATGTGTTGAGATTCGCATTGACGAGCCTAACGAGGACAACGAGGGCGAAATTTGCGTTAAGGGCGACATTGTTATGCTTGGTTATTACAAGAACCCCCAGGCTACAGCCGAAGCTTTTACCGATGACGGATTTTTCCGCACAGGTGACTATGGCAAGCTTACCAAAAAGGGTCAGATTATGATAACCGGCAGAAAGAAGAATATAATCATCCTCGGAAACGGAAAGAACATTTATCCCGAGGAATTGGAGGATTATATCGGCGGTATTCCCTATGTCCTCGAAAGCATTGTTTACGGTGCAAGAGATGATGACGGAAGCGAAACAGCATTGGCTGTTCAATGTACTCTTGACCCTGAATATTTAAAAAGCGGTTCTATTGATGAGCTTCAGGTTAAGCTTAAGCACGACGTGTTCAAAGCCTTGGAGCAGCTTCCTACCTATAAGCAGATTACAAAGGTTTTCATCCGCGAAACGCCTTTTGTTAAAACCACAACAAACAAGATTCGCAGAGCTAAGGACGGCTCTCCCATGTAAATATAACAAGGGTTCGGTATAAATTTGCCGAACCCTTCTGTTATTGACAAATAATATTTGTTGTGATATATTGAAATTAATATGCTAGCAAGATGATATCTTTTAAAGGTATCAAAAGGAGGAAATATGAAAAAGCTTTTATCTATTTTATTAGCTCTTACCCTTCTCATAAGCTTGGTTGCCTGCGGCGACAGCAAGGACAAAAAGAAGGACAACGACGATGACGACGATGACAGAGAAAAAACATCATCGGTTGCTGTTTCTTCCGATGATAGCGGAAATACATCTGTTTCCGATATGGGCGATGTAAGCTGCGAGCACACATTTAAGGATGATTGGAAAACCACTCAGGCATCCGATTGTAAAAACAAGGGATATCAAGAGCGCACCTGCGAAAATTGCTCTTATACCGAGCGTCAGGAGCTTCCTTTAGGCGACCACAGCTATACAGGCGGTGTTTGTACAGTTTGCGGTGATACACTTCCTGCAAGCACAGGATTGCAATTTGTCAGCGAATATGATGTTAACCCTTTTAAATATGAATGGGTTTATTATTTGACAGGTATGGGCACCTGTACAGATACTGCTGTTACTGTTCCCGGAAAGCACGGTCAAGGTGAAGACGAACATCCTGTTATAGGTATCGGTATGTTTGCCGAATTAAACCAAAATATCACCGAAATTACCTTCCTTTCCCCTATTTACGATATGCCCGATTATTTCTTCGGTAAATATGGTTCTTTGGAAAAGGTTGTTTTTGCAGAAGGTCAAACAAGAATTTGGACAGGCTCATTCAACGATTCTTCCTCCATAAAGACTGTTGTTATGCCTTCTACTATTACGACTATTGATAATTATGCTTTTGCTAAATGCACTGCTCTTGAGTCTATTACAATTCCCTCGGGTGTTCAGATTTTGAACGCAAATGCCTTTGACGGTTGCTCCGCTCTTACTTCTGTTGAGCTTCAAGAGGGCATGGTTAAAATCAGCCAGCGTGCATTCCAGAACTGCACTTCCCTTCAAAGTATTAAATTTCCTTCGACTTTGGAAACAATAGGCGAATATGCATTTTTCAATTCGGGCTTGACCGAAATTGAATTTCCCGAAAAGCTCACTTCTATCGGAACATTTGGATGTGCAGGCAGTAAGAATCTTAAAACCGTTACAATGGGCGACAATGTTACCATAATTGGTACTGCTGCTTTCCAGAACTGCTTTGCTTTGGAAAGCATAAAGCTTTCTGCCAACTTGACTTCAATCGGAATGGGCGGATTCAGCGGATGTATGAAATTAACAAGCATTACACTTCCATTGAATGAATCCCAAATGATAATTGGAAATAAGATATTCAAAAATCAATCACATTT
>JAZSFY010000053.1:0-2500 GCA_045532415.1 Eubacteriales bacterium
GCCTGCTAATTCATACTTGAATGTCTTGAAGCTTTCAAACATAGCAATTTTCCTTTCTGTTTTACATTTTTTCAAAAGGAACCGAGCCAGTTTAACACTTAACCCAAAGCCGAAGTAAAATCATTTCGGCTCTCGGTTAACTGCTAAACCACCCGATGTCCTTGTTAAATTATTGCCTGAAATTTGGGTTTTAAATCCTTTTGCTTGCATAAACACCTCGGAAATCTTTTAAAACCTCCGAGGTGTCATAGCCTGCTTTTGTGAAAGTAAAATAATTACTTTCTGATGCCAAGTCTTTCAACGATGGAACGGTAACGCTCGATGTCGTTCTTGATAAGATAGTTGAGGAACTTTCTTCTCTTACCGATCATCTGCTGCATACCTCTGCGGGAGTGGTTGTCCTTGGGGTTCTTCTTAAGGTGCTCGGTGAGCTCAGCGATTCTCTTGGAGAGAATAGCGATCTGAACCTCGGGAGAACCTGTGTCGCCCTCGTGAACTGCATACTCGTTGATGATGCTTGTTTTGGTTTCCTTGCTGATCATGGTTTTTCACCTTTCAAAATAAAATTTTATTTGGGTCAAGCTTGGCAAACGGCCGGTGAAGTCGGAGCGTTGCCCCGTGTGTCCTGTAAACCGAGCCAGCCCTATGAAGCGGAAAAGTCCGCACTCCTCAATAACATACCACATTTTTTCATCTTTGTAAAGACCTTTAAGCAATTTTTTCTTATTTTTTCCAAATTGCCCTAAAATTTTAGCTATATATAATTATTTTTTATTGAAGCGATAAGGCTTTTTCTGCTGTTGCCCTTGACTTTAGCCAACAAAAGTGTTAAAATATTGTTAATAGATAGAATTTTGAGGATTTGTTGTTCTATGGCAATTATCGTTTTTATCAAAAAGCATTCGGAGCATATCAAGAGATTCTTTGCCGCAATAGCCCTTTCTGCGCTTATGGCGGCATTTATTCTTGCGTTCCGTCAGGGGATTCTTCCTTTCGCTGAGGATGGGGATGCTTTTGATACGATTTATGCCGTTGAAGAATAACCTCAAAGCTTCACACCACAAAAATAAGGCTGATAGGCTAAAAAAGGAGATAAGAAAGCATGATCACTAAAAAAGAAACAGTTGCAATGCTTCTTGCCGGAGGACAGGGAAGCCGCCTCCATTTGCTCACCGAACGTATTGCAAAACCTGCCGTTCCCTTTGGCGGCAAATACCGCATCATCGATTTTCCTCTTTCCAACTGCATCAATTCCGGTATTGATACAGTAGGCGTCCTCACTCAGTATCAACCTCTTGCCCTTAATGAATATATCGGCAACGGTCAACCTTGGGACCTTGACCGTACATACGGCGGCGTTATGACATTGCCTCCTTATCAGGCACAGAAGCGTGCTGACTGGTATAAGGGCACAGCTAACGCTATTTATCAGAACCTTCAGTTTATCGATAAGTTCGATCCCGACTATGTTGTTATCCTTTCGGGCGACCATATCTATAAAATGAACTATGCCGAAATGATCGATGCTCACAAGAAGAAGGGTGCCGATTGTACTATTGCGGTTTTCGATGTTCCTCTTGCAGAGGCTTCCCGCTTCGGTATTATGATGACTGACGACGAAATGCATATAACCGATTTCGCCGAAAAGCCCAAGGAACCCAAGAGCACAAAGGCATCCATGGGTGTTTACGTGTTCAATAAGGATAAGCTCTTCTCTTATCTCGAAGCTGACGAGGCTGACGAAAACAGCTCTAAGGACTTCGGTAAGAACATCATTCCCGCAATGCTTGCTGCAGGCGAAAAGCTTTATGCTTACGAATTTGAAGGCTATTGGAAGGACGTAGGAACTATCGACAGCCTTTGGGAAGCAAATATGGACCTTCTCGGCGAATGTCCCGACCTTAATCTTCAGGACAGAGAATGGAGAATCCTTTCCCGTAATAATGCTCTCCCTCCTCACTTTGTTGGTCAGGGCGCAGTTATAAATAATTCTATCATTACCGAAGGCTGTGAAATCTACGGTACCGTTATCAATAGTGTTCTTTCCGAGGGCGTTATTGTTGAACGCGGTGCAGTAGTCCGCGACAGCGTTGTTCTCAGCAATGTTACCCTCAAGGCAGATTCTGTTGTTGACTATTCGGTTATCGACTCCGACACCATTGTTGAAAAGGGCGCGACCGTTGGTAAGGAAAAATCCCAATCCAAGGGTATCACACTTCTCGGCGGCAACCTTACAGTTCCCGAAGGAATCGCGGTTCCCGACGGTGTTATCTGCGGCGCAGCAATGATTGCAGAGCTTTCTGCGAAATAATAAGGGGGTAGTGAAATGAACGCAGTAGGTATTATCTTTTCCAGCATTAACGAAAAAAGCGTATATGACCTTACAAAGCAACGTACAATGGCTTCTGTTCCTTTCGGATGCCGTGATCGTTTAATAGTCTTTGCTCTCTCCAATATGGTAAATTCGGGTATTATCCACGTTGGTATTATTACCCACTAT
>JAZSFY010000051.1:0-8993 GCA_045532415.1 Eubacteriales bacterium
AAGCGAAAGCTTTTCATTTGCTTGGGCTATATCTTTTGGGGTATTTCGATTTTCAGCTTTGTTTTCTTAAAGGTTGATTTAATCGAAAAGGTCTTTGCGATGACGGCTTCTGCGGCGTCAATCGGTGTTTCCCTTGCCATAATTCTCGATTGCGTTATGACATTTTTCGGTTCAACAGCTAACGATGCGGCGTTTAATGCCTGGCTTACCGATTCTGTTGATTCAAGGAAGCGAGGTATTGCCGAGGGCATTAATGCAATGATGCCTCTTGTTTCAATACTTGTGGTGTTCGGCGGATTTATGTTTTTTGATTTAGGTCAGCCCTCCTCTTGGACAGCCATTTTCACGATTATAGGTGTTTTGACACTTGCTGTTGGTATTCTCGGATTTTTCATAATAGACGAGCCTGAAATAAAGCCTGTGGATACACCTTATTTTTCGGGAATAATTTATGGCTTCCTGCCTAAAACCATAAAATCCAATCCATCTCTTTATGTAACCCTTGGGGCGTTTATTATCTTTAACATTTCTATTCAAATTTTTATGCCCTATTTGATAATCTATTATGAGGTGTCCCTCGCTATGACGGATTATGTTCTCATAATGGCGCCTGCAATAATCCTCGCCTCGGTATTTACCGCTCTTTGGGGCAGAGCTTATGACAAAAAAGGGTTTTCCTTCTCGGCTGTTATTGCCCTTGCCTTATTGGTTTTGGGATATGTTGTGTTGTATTTCACCAAAACAACCCTGCCTGTTTTTATAGGCTCGCTTTTAATGATGTGCGGTTATCTTGCGGGCATGGCGGTTTTCGGTGCAATGATTCGTGATAAGATTCCCGAGGGTAAATCGGGCAGACTTCAGGGCATTCGTATTTTTGCTCAGGTGTTGATTCCCGGTATAATCGGTCCCTTTATCGGAAAAACAGTTCTTGCCGATGCCGAAACTATAATAGGCTCTGACGGTACGGCGTCATTTGTTCCTAACGAAAGCATTTTTCTTGCGGCATTGATTGCGGTGGTATTTGTTTTCCCGTTGGTGTTTGTTATTTCTAAAATAAAGAATAAGTAATCTAAAAGCCTCGGTGATTTTTATATACACCGAGGCTTTAATATTATTCCTTTGTTTCAACTACGGTAATATTCTTAACAGGGATGCCTGTTTGCTCAACAACAATGTCGGTGATTTGGGTTAATTCCTCGGCGGCAAGCCCCTTGCGGTTTACGATTATCGAGCAATTATTTCCGCTGATAACGGCAACACATTGAGAAATACCCTTTGCCTGTATTAATGTTTCGATATTAGCCTCTGCGCTCATGTCATCGGCGATTTCCGCAATAGAGGAAAGGGCTTCCTCCTTTGCATCGGGAAGTGTATCGGGATTTGAAGCGATTTCGTTAAGAACCTCTAATGCATTGTCCCTTACCTGAGTTCTGTTGAGAATTGCCATTGCGAAAAAGTCCTCGGTATTTTCGGTTGCAACATCTTGATTTTCTTGGTTTTCGTTACCTGCATTTTCGGCATTTTGGCTGTTTTCGGAATCAACAAGGAGAGTATTGCCCAAAACTCTGTTTCCTTCCTCGGCAGGGAGTGTGTCCTCGGTTCCGCTTACAAGAGTGCTTACAAGAACAGCAACGCAAACCAAAACAACGCATCCCACGGTTATAAATGCCTTTGTTCCGATAAGCTTTTTCCAATCGTAATTTTTGGCTTTTTCCTTTAAATTACTGAATTTAGCCTTGATGTCCATAGTAAAGTTTCCTCCGTTATATGTTGTATTTTTTATGCTTGAACGCTTATTCTGTGACTTTCTATGTCAAATAAAGCGCACATTAATTCTACAATTCGGTATTGGGTTTCATAGCTTGCGCCGCCGCAAACTATTGCAACTCCTGCGATTTTTGGCATTGTTTCTTTGACTAAAATCGGTTCTTCTCCGTTTCCGTTACCTGCCAAAACAATGGTTTTATCGGTTTCCTTGGCGTTTTCGCTTTCCTTAACGTGCTGGTCGGTTGCATATATGTATTGATAACCGCTTTCTAAGGTTATGAAAACCGCGCAATCCTCAACCTCGGGAAGCTCCTTTATAAGTGCTTCTGCCTTTTCCTCTAAAAATACACAATAATCCAATCCCGAATCATTTTTCGGGCTTGCTGCGGCTTCGCTGCTTTTAGAGGAATCGGGTATAAGGAGAAGTATTAATCCTGCACATATCCCGATAAATATCAAGCCAAAGCCCTTTGCTTCTGTAAGCTTTTTTATTTTTCCCTTGAAGCTATTCTTCAATTATTTCAACCTCCCCTCCAAGGCTTTTTTCCAGATGGGCTTTTATATCATCCAAGTCCTTTATATTGCTTTTAGAAAGCTTAACAGATATTTCCTGAATGATTGCCTCATCCTCTGTCCAATTTATGTTTATGTTGACACCTGCCGGATTTATGCCAAATTTATTGAAAACGATTTCATTAATGTATTCCTTCAACCTTTTTTCGGTCATGGCTTGGGATAAATTATCTAAATTGGCATTGCTGTTATCATTTTGAATTTCCCATTGGAATTTTTCATCATTGATTATTTCGTTAATATCTGTTTTACGAAAGGGAATAAGTATTATCAGCAGGCAAACCAAGGAAGCAATATATTTTATGTATTTTTCAAAGCCTCCGCTTCCCAGCATACTGCAAACCGAGCCGATAACAGAAGAAACTAATATACAGAAAAAATATTCCTTCATGCCGTAACCCCCGTTTTTACGAAAACTGCAAAGGCGATTATACAAACAACTCCTGCTCCTGCAACAACAGCAAGCAGAATGTTTAATATTCCACCTAAATCATAAAGCAATGCGCTTTCGCGGTCGCATCCCATTGTTTTTCCTATAACCGAGCAGAACAACAGCAAAAGCTTGCTTATTATAACGGTTAATAAGGGCGGAATGATTATAGATAATACAATAACAACCCCTGCCGCACCCACGGTACCCTTTATTAATGATACCGAGGCAATAACCGTTCTTGTGGCTTCGCCAAGCATACTGCCGATAACGGGAACAAACACCCCTGAAGCAAATTTTACGCTTCTTGTAACAAGATTATCTCCTGCTGTTGCCACAGCGGTTTGAAAATAGAGCACAAACCCCAATAGGGAAAAGATAAAGGATAATATTATTGTCGCCGTATTTTTTATAAGATTGCAAATGCCGCTGAGGTTTACACATGAGGGCATTGCCGATGTCAGGGATAGGGCAAAGGAGATTTGCAAAAGGGGAAGTATTATCTTGGTGCAGATTGTGTTTAAAACCGTTAAAAATAAGGTTAACGCCGCGTTGGATGCCGCCCCTGAGGCAATGGCACCTCCCGAAACAAACAATGACGCCATTACAGGCATAAGGGATGACATAGCAACAGTTAATGCCTCCATAGAGGCGATTACGGTTATAAAAAGCTTGTATAAAACCGAATATGTAACCCCCGACAAGGCAAGGACCGAAATATAGCTTATTGCGCTGTCTAATGCTTCTCCGCCGAATTTCATTGCCGACATGGCACAGCATAATATAAGAATCCCCAATATTCCGCCGAATGCCTTTAAAATTGTCGGGCCGTTATCCGAAAGGGAATCCGAGATTATTTCGATAACCTTTTCAAAAATATTTATGTTTTTATCTCCCGAAAGCTCGTCCGAGGTAAGATAGGGGCTTTTTATGTCATCTGCACCTGCGCTTTCCGCAATGCTTTGGGCTTCCTCGTCGGAATATGCGAGAGCGTTAATCGACAAAATGTATGTGACTAAAACCAGTGTTAATAATAAAAGTGAAAATTTTTTCATGTTCTTTATTGCATCATGTCCTTGGCTATGTCAAAAAGCTGTTGTAATATGGGAAGGCTTATTATAACGATGCCTGCTTTTCCTCCCAGCTCAACTCTCGATGCCATTGCGTTTTCGCCGCAATCTCTGCATATTTCCGAGCTCATCTTACAGCATAACGAAATTGCCAATGCCTTTAGCATAATTGCAAAATAGCCTCCTGCTCCTGTTTCTTCTGCGGCATTCCTTACAAAATCCAAAAACGGTGCCAATCCCTCGATTATTGAAACAAATATTAAAATACCTGCCAATGCTCCTGCCAGGGATGCAAGCTCGGGACGGACAACCCGAATAACCACAATTATGCCTGCCGAGGCAACAGCAAAGGCGCATACAGCAAAGGGATTCATAAGCCGAAAACGCTCTTGATAGTCGAAAAGAGCGCTCCTATTTCTCCTGCAAGCATCAGCATAACGATTACAACACCTGCTATGGTAACAAAGGTTGCCTGCTCGTCCCTTCCGTTCTTTTGAAGTATTTGGCAGGCAACTGCCACAATCAATCCCACTCCGGCTATTTTTAAAATCAATCCTATGTTCATTTTCTGTTCCCTTCACTTATATTAAAATTATTGCAGTAAGTAATCCGCAAAGAATACAAACTGTTTTTACCGTTTTCTGTCTTGCCTTTACAGATGCAGACAAGCCCTCCTTTTGGGATTCCAAAAGCCCGATAACCGAATCAAGCCTTTTTATCTGCTCTCCCAAGGAAATCGAGCCCAATTCCTTGCCGAACCGCAAAAGCTCCTTTTCGGTTTCTCTGCTTAATGCCAAGGCGGATAATGCTTTCTGCCATTTTAGGTTTATATCTCTGCCCGAGGCTCTTAATTGGGGAAGAAAGCCTGTCTTTTCCAAAATCTCATCCTCATACATGGAAAAAAGCTCTGAAAGAGGTATTCTTTCTAAAAAAATCCTGCGGCGGAGATATTTCAAAAATCCCATTAAGGCATCTAAGGCTTCAATTTCTTTTCCTTCCTGAGATGCAAGGCTTCTTCCGCAAAAATATGAGGTACATACCAGAATTAAAGCGCCAATCCAATTCATAAATATTCCTCTGTTTTAGTTATGTTAAATGTAAAGCTTCCGTTTTCATCAAGATTTACACATAAAGGAAATATGCCCGATTCGAGAATCAATTTCATTTTTCCTCGTTTCATCAATTCTCTTGGAGTTTTGCAATGGGCAGAGGCAATAAGGCAAACTCCTGTGTTTTGAGCTTCAAGGAGAGGCTGGGTATCATCGGGGGAAATCTCGTCACAGATTATAATTTCGGGTGACATGGTTCTTGTAAGCATCGTTATCCCTTGAGCCTTCGGTATGCCCGATAAAATGTCCATTGCTCCCGTTAAAGGGATTCCCGATGAAAGCTCGCAACGCTCGTCTGCAATAGCTACTCTTTTTGTGTCAATACCTTTTCCGTTTGCCAAAAGAAAGGCAATGCTTTTTAAAAATGTGGTTTTTCCCAATCCGGGAGGAGAGCATACGATTGTCCCTGTAATGCCGTTTTTATTAAACTCTCTAATCAACGGCATTGCAAATTCGGGAATAAACCGAGGAATACGTAGATTTACCGAATATATCTCCGAAAAACCTATTGGCGTTCCCTCGAAATAATTCATTCTGCCGCAGATGCCTGCTCTGCCTCCGTCGGGTAGAGGAATAAAGCCCTGACTTAAATATTCATCACAGGTGTAAAGTGAACCGCAGGTAAGATTGGATATAAATTCCGCCATTTCTTCCTCGGTTGCCTTTATGCCCTTGTTAATATTGCATACCCTTCCGTCCGCATCAAAAAATATGTTTTTTCCTGCTGAGGTTACGGTTATAGGCGCATTTTTTCTCATCCTTATTTCGCTTATAGAATCGAATATGTTTTCGGGAAGCAAATGAACCGCCCTTGAAATCCTCAAGGGAAGGTATTTAAAAAGCATATCTGCCATTTAATGTCCTCTCAAGCGTTTAAGCTGTTTTTTTATTCTTTCAAAGGCAAAGAGCATTAACAATAAGCCGAATACACCTACATAAATTGCCGTTCCGGCAGACGCGGCAGCCATCATATTTCCTAAATTCAGCTTGGAAAGGATGAACTTTGCCGAAATACCGCTTACAACGGCACATAAAAGAGGAAGTAATATATCGCTTTTTAATCTAGGTGCAACGCCCGTTGCCTTATATAATCTTCTTCTGCACAAAATATATGTAAAGGTGTTGGATATAACCAAAAGCCAAAGATAACCGTTTTCTCCTGTTTTTGAAACAAAAAACAAAATGAGAATTACACGGAGAATTGAATTGTAAACCGAAAATTTCAGGGTTTGCATTTGCTCTCCGATAGCCTTTAAAAGCCCGTCGGAAACGGTTTCTGCATACATAAAAGGGGTGACAAGGGATAGAATTTTAATCGCCTCGGCTGTGTTCTCCTTAGGATAAAAGGCTTCGCCGATTTCGTAATTTAGAAAGAAGAACAAACCGCCTACAGCCACAGAAATTAATGATACAAATGACATTAATGAGGATATTCTTGCGTTAAGAGGCTTTCGGTCGGCAAGCATATTCAAACGAGATATTTCGGGGGTGAATACCGAAACAAGGCTTCCTAAAAAGGCAAAGGGGAAGAATAGGATAGGAACTACCATTCCTCTAATCATACCGAAGGAGGATAACGCCCTTGAACGGTCCCCTGAATAACTTTCAAAAACATAGGGGATTAAAAGCGTTTCTGCTGTGTGGAGTATGCTTGTAAGATAAACCGAAAGGGATATGGGAACAGTTACCGAGGTAAGAGAGCTCATGCTGTCCTTTTTTGTTTCGGTAGGCAGGGAAGTGTCCCTTACTTTTCTTTGGGGAATAACCTTGAAAAGAAACAAATATGTAAATGAACACATTTCCGACAAGGTTACGCCTATAACTATTCCCGAGCAAAGCTGACCTATGTCGTTGGTCTTTGCCAAGACAACATTTAAAAACAGAGCAATAACGGCGATTTTTATAATCTGCTCGAAAAGAGATGCGGATGAGGTGACGGTAACCTTTTGCTTTGCAATAAACCAGCCCTTCAAGCAGGCGGCAAAAGCCATAAAGGGCATACTAAGGGCAAGAATACGGAGAGGGAAACCGCATCTGCTGTCACCTAGGAATTTAATTGCCATCCAATCGGCGCAAAACAGCATCAATCCTGTTGCCACCGCACTTATAATCGCCGAGGCAAGGAATGCATTGTTCAGCAAAAGCCTTGCATCGGCATTGCTTCTTTCGTCCTTCTCGGCAATAAGCCGTGAAACCGAAACGGTAAAGCCTGCTGTGGCAAAGGTAGAAAACATGGTGTAAACGCTCATTATAAGCTGATATAATCCCATGCCCTCGCTACCGATTCTCGAGGACATAAACAGCCTTAGAAAAACACCCAAAAGCTTGTTTATAAGTGAAAACACGGTCATTGCGGCGGCGCCTTGTATTAAAATCCTTGCCCTGCTTTTTATAGCTATCACTCCGTTTCTTTATGCTATACTATGCTTTGTTTTTCCGATTCATTCATGGTCTAGCCCTTGAAAAATATCACTCCGAATATTTTCTTTAAAAGGGATGAATAGGAAACCTCGGCAATATCCTCTGTTGTGTAAACCTTGCTTCTGGCAATTTCTTCGCCGTTTTTGTAATAGGCGATATATCCTGCCTCGGTTCCCTTGGTAATAGGCGCCTGAAGGCTTTCTTCGATAAATGCCTTTGATTCGATTTGAGATGAATTGCCCTTTTCACAAAGAACTGTTGCCTTTTCTGCTTCGATACCGCAATAGCCCTTTATGCCTCTTGTTATATTAATAGGCTCCAGAGAGGGCGCATCGGGAGTTGCAATAGAATAATTGGCAAATCCGTAATCGAGCATACCCTTAACAGCCGAAAACCTATCGTCACTTGTTTCTGCGCCCAATACAACGGCAATTAATTGCATACCGTCCCTTTCGGCAGTTCCCGAAAGACAATATTTTGCATCATCGGTAAAGCCTGTTTTCATTCCCGTTGCGCCTTTGTAAAAGCGTATAAGCTTGTTTGTGTTGGCAAGACCAAAGCTGCCGTTCCTAATAGTGTCCATCCATATTTTTGTGTAATCAAAAACTGTCGGATGCTTCATAAGCTCTCTTGTGATTATTGCAACATCCAAAGCGCAGGAATAATGGTTTTCGGCAGGCAAGCCGTTGGTATTAACGTAATTTGTGTTTTCGCATCCAAGCTCTCTTGCTCTGCCGTTCATTGCGGCAACAAAAGCCTCCTCGCTTCCGCAGATGTATTCTCCTAAGGCAACAGTTGCATCGTTTGCAGAAACAACAATAAGCGATTTCAAAAGGTCATCAACAGTCATTTCCTCTCCTTCTTCAAGGAAAACCTGCGAGCCGCCCATAGAAGCTGCATGAGCAGAAACGATTACTGTATCGGAAAGTGAAATCTTTCCCGAATCCAACGCCTCCATAACCAATAAAGTGCTGATTACCTTGGTGACAGAAGCGATTGGAAGATGCTCTTTTTCGTTTTCGGCAAAAAGAATTTTTCCTGTGGAAAATTCCATTAAAAGAGATGCCTTTGCGGTGCCGTTGCTAACATATTCCGAAGCAGCAGGCTTGAACCAATATTCTGCCATTACCATATCATAGGGATATATCTTGGCAGTTTCGGATGCAGAAGCTAATTGGGGAAAAGAAAGCATAATTAAACTGAGAATCATACATAATAGCTTTTTCATGAAATATCTCCTTTGATTTATATATTAAAAAATATTCTTCTTTTCCGCCGGCTATTCCCAAAGAAGAAAAAATCAGTAGATTTTAATAAATTGTTCAAAAAAATTTTTAATATGCGAAAAAATGGTTGTAATTTGTATTTCTTTGTGATATAATTAACTACCAAATTAAATTATTGGAGGGAAACACTAATGAAAAAAATCGCAATACTTCTTGCAATGATCCTTTGCGTTGTTCCTGTTCTCACAGCTTGTGGCGGTGCCGGCGGCGCTGAAAAGGCAGTTAAGAATTATCTTGAAGCACGTTATGTTGATTTTGACAAGGAAGCTTTCTTTGCATCCTCTGTTCTTTACAACAAGGATATGCTCAAGGAATTGCTTGACGAAGATGACTATAA
>JAZSFY010000143.1:0-6555 GCA_045532415.1 Eubacteriales bacterium
AAAAACAAAAATCGGCAGATTGGGCGCATCGCCCTTGTATCTGCCGATTTTTTATTCTAAAATTATTTTCCAAGCCAGCTCTGCCAGCCAAACAGTAAATTTATGTATAGTAATAAAAGCATAAATTATACCGATTCCGCCCAAAATTCCCGTTAAAAGCCTGCGGATATTGTTGCTTTCCTTTTTGAAAGCCTTTTGCACTATCCCGTCGATTATCATCGGGATAAGCAAAAGCAGGAAATATAGATGGTTTTGGCATTTTGAAATAATTGCAATAGCTATGCCTACAAAATAGCCGATTAATATTCCGGTACAACGGGCGCAGAGAGGAAATTGCCTGCCGTTTACAAAAAATGAACGGTCGGGCCTTTGGTGACAGCCGAAGGCTATGCCTAGAAATTTTCGGATATTCATTTAATAATTACATACTCATGCCTATGCCCATCAAGACGAAAATGAGAATGAAGTAGATTACATAGAAAACTATGCTTGCAATAACGCCGATAAGAGCGCCCTTGCCTGCAGATTTAGCTCTCTTGGGATATTGATCCTTCCAAATCAAATAGAGACTCAAGCCTGCGACAGGAACACAGAAGCCAAGAAAACCCCAACCAAAACCGCCGTCGTCATTTTGATTTGCAACAGCATTGCTGTTAGTGCAGGGACAGCCGCAGCCTGTGCAAACAGCAGCCTCGTCACAAAGCTCTTTGCCGCATTTGGTACAGAATTTCATTATGTTTCTCCTTTGTAATATGTCGAAATTTGTATTCTCATTATAAGTATAAACAACTCTTTTGTCAACATTAAAAAGGTGGGCAAAAGTCAAAAATGTGTGGACACATGGAAATAAAAGTGATATAATCCAAGTGATTATATGATATAAAGAGGTAGAATATGATGTTTGAAAGAGTAAAAGCCAATTTAGAAGAAAAGGGCTTTAAGGTTACTGTTTGCGAAACCGCCAAGGAGGCGGCAGAATATGTAGATTCCCAAATCGACGGCAAAACCGTGGGTATAGGCGGCTCGATGACTGTTGAGGAAATGGGGCTTTACGAAAAGCTTGCGGTTCATAATGATGTCAGATGGCATCAGCGTATTCCCCAAGGAAAAACAAGCATGGAGGTTCGCTTGGCGGCGAACGCGGCGGAAATCTATATTTCCTCGGTAAACGGACTTGCCGAAACAGGGGAAATTATAAACATAGACGGCAATTGCAACCGTGTTGCCGCAATATTCTACGGCCATAAAAAGGTTTATCTTATTGCAGGAAAAAACAAGCTTGCGCCCGATTACGACAGCGCTCTTTGGAGAGCGAGAAATATTGCGTCTCCCTTGAACGCAAGACGCTTGAACATGAAAACACCCTGCGCTGTTAATGCAGATAAATGCTATGACTACAAAAGCCCCGATAGAATCTGCCGTGGACTTTCGGTTTTGTGGTCGAAGCCTATGACAGGGGAATTTGAAGTGGTTCTTGTAAAGGAAAAGCTGGGTTATTAAAATGGAAAAATCGCATATAAAGGATTTTACACAGGGTAATATTACAAATCAATTGGTCAAGTTCGCTTGGCCTCTGCTTCTTTCCAATATTCTTCAGGTTGTTTATAACATGGTGGATATGGTTGTGGTGGGCAATGTTATCGGCGAAGCAGGCACATCTGCCGTTACGGTAGGAGGCGATGTTACCAACCTTTTAACCTTTGTGGGCATCGGCTTTGCCAGCGCAGGCCAGATTCTTATTGCTCGCTACATAGGTGCCAGAGAACGGAATAAAATAGGTCGTTTTGTGGGCACAATGGGTGGATTTTTGTTTGTCTGTGCCGTTATTATAAGCATTTTCGGCATAATTTTCCGCCAAGAGCTTCTTTCCTTGATGAACACACCCGCCGAAGCCTTTGAGGGCGCCTTGTCCTATTCGACTATCTGTATTTGCGGCTTGGTTTTCATTTACGGATATAACATCGTCAGCGCAATTCTGCGCGGTATGGGCGACAGCAAGCATCCCTTGGTATTTATAGGCATTTCTGCCTCTATGAATATAGTCCTCGACATTTTGCTTGTGCCTAAATGGGGCGCAGGCGGTGCCGCATTGGCAACGGTTGTCAGTCAGGCAACAAGCTTTTTGCTTTGTGTAGGCTTTCTTGTAAAAAACCGTTCTCAGTTTGAATTGAACATAAACAAATGGGATTTTGTTCATTGGGATAAAAACATGCTTTTGGCTTTTGTAAAGCTGGGCACACCTATGGCAATAAAATTCGCGTCTGTTCAGGTTTCCAAGCTTTTTGTAAATTCCTGGATAAACTCCTACGGTATTGCCGTTTCGGCTTTTGCAGGTATTGCAAATAAGATAGCCTCGGTTGTAAACCTTTTCTCGAATGCGATGAACACAGCAGGCTCAACAATGGTAGGTCAAAACATCGTTGCGGGAGAATTTCAGCGAGTAAAGCGGATTTTGAAAAATGTTTTTGCTATAACCTTTTCCATTTCCTTTGTATGCGCTGTTTTTATGTGTATTTTCCCCGAGGAAATCTTCGGTTGGTTTGTTAAGGAGGGCTCAGAGGGTGTTATTGATTTGGCGCAGGAATATGTTCCGATTGCCCTTTTGATGTTCCTTGCAAGCTCGCTCCGTTCAACAATGAATGCCTTGATAAACGGAAGCGGAAATACGACGATTAATTTTATTACCGCTATATTAGACGGTATTGTTTTAAGAATCGGTCTTGCGGTTCTTTTCGGAATAGCCTTGGATATGAAGCATTTCGGCTTTTGGCTCGGAGATGCTTTGGCAGGCTTTACACCGTTTTGGCTTGGCGTCATCTTCTATTTTACAGGAAAATGGAAAAAGAATGCCAAGGTTTTCCCCGATAAAAAATAGTTTTCAAGGAGAAGGGTTATGAGAGGATTTTCAAAATTTCATCCTGCCGTCAGCGGAATATTTTTCCTTTCGGTTATTGGAATTACAATGTTTTCTCAAAGCCCTTTTCTTTTGCTTCTTTCCTTTTTGGGAAGTGTATTGTTTCTTTGGAAGAACAGCGAAGCGAGAGATTTTTTCAAAAGCATGGGCTTTTATATCGCTTTGTTTTTTATAACTGCCCTGTCAAACCCTTTGTTTTCTCATAACGGCATTACGGTTCTGTTTTTCTTTAATAACAATCCCATAACCCTAGAAGCAATCCTTTATGGTGTTCATCTTGGGTTTATGCTTCTTTCTGTATTTTTTTGGTTCAAGGCGTTTAATATTATAATGACCGAGGAAAAGCTTCTTTTCCTTTTTGGAGGGCTTTCTCCGAAAATCGCCTTGATATTAACAACTGCCTTAAGGTTTATTCCGCTTTTGCAAAGGCAGAGCGGAAAAATAAGAGAGGCGCAGACCGCGTTGGGCTTGTTTTCCAATGACACCTGGATTTTGAAGATAAAAAGCAATCTCAGGGTTTTCTATGCCTTAATAAGCTGGGCTTTTGAAAATGCTGTTGACGTGGGCTCATCCATGAAGGGGAGAGGATATGGCTTGAAGGGCAAAACAAGATATTCTCTTTTCAAATTCCGTAAAAACGATTTGGGCGCATTGATTTTTATTTTGACCTTTGATGCTTTTGTAATTGCTTCTATGGCATTTGGACATCTTGATTTTTCCTTTTATCCTGCTTTAACAGAATTAAATTTCGGCTTGTATGGCTCTTTGGGAATTGTTTCCTTCGGGCTTGTTTCCTTTTTCCCTGTAATGGTAGAAATCAAGGACAGCATTATGTGGAGATATTATAAATCTGTAAGACTATGAAAAAAAGTGTTATAACCGCCATTATTATTTTGGTGTTGGCTCCTGCCGTTATATTTTTAGGCGGAATTATTTTTAAAGATAAATATTATAGCTGGCTTTCGCTTTTGGTTGCGGTTCTTTCCTGTGTTCCTCTTTTTTATGCATTTGAGCGTAAGGAAAGCAATTCCAAGGAATTAACGGTAATCGCCGTTTTGGTTGCTCTTTCTGTTATAGGCAGATTTGTTTTTGCATGGGTTCCCGGCTTTAAGCCTGTTACTGCCATAACCGTTATCGCCGCAATTTATCTCGGCAGAGAAGCAGGTTTTGCAGTAGGAGCTCTTTCGGCTGTTGCTTCCAATTTCTATTTCGGTCAGGGGCCTTGGACTCCCTTTCAAATGTTTGCATGGGGATTTTTGGGCTTTTTGGCAGGCGTTCTTGCCAAGCCCTTGCAAAAAAACAAAATCCTGCTATGCATTTTCGGTGCATTAGCAGGAATCGTTTATTCTCTTACAATGGATATTTGGACAACCCTTTGGGCAGACGGGTATTTTAATCTTTCCCGTTATATGGCATCGGCAATAGCCGCTTTGCCTGTTACGGCATCTTATGGTATTTCTAATGTTATCTTCCTTTTGGCATTGTCCAAGCCTGTTGGGAAAATGCTTTCCCGTTTGAAAACCAAATACGGTCTTTTTGTGATTTGATTTATTCTAGCACAACCGTAAATTTACATCCTCCGTCAGAGTTATTTTCGGCAAATATATCTCCGCCCGATATGGCGAGAATGCGCTTTACCAAGGCCAATCCCAAACCGTTGCCTTCCTGCTTGTGAGAGCTGTCCCCTTGATAAAACTTATCAAAAATATGGTTCTTTGCGTCCTCGCTTAGACCTATACCCTTATCCTCGACCGTGAAAACGGTCTTTTCTTTTTCCTTAAAAAGACGGATTTTTATTATTCCGCCGTGAAAGCTGAATTTAATGGCATTGCCGATAAGATTGCTCCACACATGGTTCATAAGGCTTTCGCTGCCCGAATATTGAATTTCCTCCAATTCGATGTCAAATTCAATATTCTTGGAGGTCCATGCATTTTCAAGAGCAACAATCGATTGACGTATCTGCTCATCAAGGCTGAAAACAGTTTTGTTTGTCTGGATAGCTTGGTTTTCGATTTTTGAAAGCAAAAGGATGTTACCCAAAAGAGTGGAAAGCCTTTTTGTGTTAAAAAGAATCTTTTCTACATATTCCTTTTCCTCATCGGTCAAGCCCTCGCATCCCTGAAGGAGAGTTGAATAACCTTCAATGGCATTTATGGGGGTTTTAAATTCATGGGAAACGTTGGAAACAAAATCGGTTTGCAAAATTTCGGTGGAATTTAATTCCTGAGTCATCATATTAAAGCCTGCATAAACCTCTTTGATTTCAGGTGTGTTTGACTTTGTTTCGATTGAAACCGAAAAATCCCCTTGTGCAACCTTGTCCATGGCGTTCCGCAGATTTTTTATAGGCAAAAAGAAATATTTGGAAACATAGCTTGTTATCAAGCTGCCCACAATACCGCTTATAACAATAAGCTCAACATAAAGTGTGCCTTCCCAATCCTTGAATATGGTTTTACCTAAAAGGGCATCAAAGCCCAACGCAAGCAAAACACAGATGATTATTTCAAAGCAGACAAATAAGGTCAGCTTGACTCTCAAGCTGGGCTTTCGTGTTTTCTGGCTTCTTAGCTTTTCGTATATAGTTCGGTAGTTTAAGCTTTCCAATACCTTCATAGCTTTACCACCTTATATCCTATTCCGCGCATTGTAACGATTTTAAAATCCTTGCTGTCGCGGAATCTATCTCTTAATCTGCCTATGTGAACATCGACCGTGTGGGTGTCACAGGCGATTTCATATCCCCAAACCTCGTCCATTAATTGCTGACGTGTGAATATTTTTGATGGGAATGATGCCATTTTATAAAGAAGCATAAATTCTTTTTGAGGAAGCACGGTGCTTTCGCCGTTTGCTGTTACTGTTAAAGTATCTATTTCAAGAACCGTTTCTCCGATAGTCTGCTTTCTTTCGCTATTCATTTTTGCACGGCGTAAGAGGGCGGCAACACGAAGAACCATTTCGTTTACGTTAACGGGCTTTATCATATATTCGTCGCTTCCCGAAAGAAAGCCCAGCTTCATGTCATCAAAGGCGTCCTTTGCGGTTATCAACATAACAGGGGTTGTAATACCTCTTTCACGTAATTGGCGCACCAATTCATAGCCGTCTGTTATAGGCATCATAATATCGGATATTACAAGGTCGAAATATTCCTTTTCGATTGCCTCCAAAGCTTCTTTTCCGTTTGAAACCTCACAGATTTCATACCCCTGCTTTGCAAGAACACGGGAGAAAAGACTGCGAAGCTCGCTGTCATCCTCAGCTATTAAAATCTTTTCCAAAAAATTCATCTCCCAATTGCATTTTACGACATTATATGTTTATTTTATATGATAAAATCCATTTGTCAACGGCGTATATGTTAACATTTGAAAAAAACGAAAAAACCTTGAAAACATAAGTCTATTTCGTTGACAATAGGGAAAAGGTGTGCTAGAATATTTTTTCGATTAGGGGATTTTGAAAGAAAAGGGGGAAGGTTAAATATGGTATTCAAAGTCGGAGGCCAAGCGGTCTTAGGAAGACAATACTCAGGAACAACTGCTAGGCACACAGAACGACATGGCTACGATCCGACTTTCGTTGACAATAGGGAAAAGGTGTGCTAGAATATTTTTTCGATTAGGGGATTTTGA
>JAZSFY010000356.1:0-3095 GCA_045532415.1 Eubacteriales bacterium
ATCATTCACGCGAGGATTTTTGGAAGGTAATAGGTAAGAAGTGTATAATTTACTTTATTTTATAGAAAAATTGACATAATTCGTGTGACGTGGTATACTGCATATATAGTTGCCTTTTATAACGGAGGTTGAAATGAAAGAAGTATTTATAAGCTACAGTACGGTTGATGCTGTTAACGCAGAAACAGTACGAAATGTATTGGAAAAGAACGGATTGTCATGCTGGATGGCTCCAAGAGATATTCCCGGAGGCTCCAATTATACCAAGGAAATTCCTATTGCGATTCGCAACTGTAAGGTGTTTGTCTTGATTCTGTCTAAGAATGCCCAAGGGTCCCAATGGGTTCTTAAGGAGCTTGATTCTGCGGTTAATTGCGGCAAGGTAATTTTGCCCTTTATGCTTGAGGATTGTATACTTAATGATGAATTTAATTTCTTGCTGACAGGCGCGCAACGCTATGCGGCGTACCAAAAAACTGCAGAGGCTATGGAAACACTTATAAGCAGAATCCGCGGTATTTTGGATGTTCCTACTGCTTCCGCTGTTGAAGCAGAGCCTCAACCGACAGAGCAACCGTCGCCTGAAAAAACTATCGCGAAATCTACCTTATATTTGGGTGACACCGTTTGCCCTGCCTGCGGCGGTACCGAGGCTACTCATCTCCCCAAGCGAGTAAAGCGCAGCGGTGCTTTTGAATTAAGCACAATGCTTTTAATCGGCGCTTTGGCAATTGCAGGCTTTTTCTTGTCTTTGCTTATCGCAACCTTTATTATACCCTATGATGAATTTGGGCTTATTACATTGTTTTCCTTCGCAGCTGCTATTGCAGGCGGTATTTTGGGTAACCATATTTCCAAAACTATCGTCAGACGTAACCGTATCCGCAAGCATTTGCCCAATTCCTGCTATCGCTGTAACAGCTGCGGAAAGGTATTTTTGAGCGAAAAATAATACGGGAGTTTTCCTATGAATGATATTATTTCGATTTTGACAACAGCATTTCTTTTCGTTATTTTAATATTGCTGTTGTCGGTCAAACCGAGCATTTCTAAAAAAATCACAATTGGCGCCTTGGCATTGGCAGGTATAAGCGGATTTTTCATTTATGGCTATTCCTATGCGGTTATCACCGATAATGTTGTTTTGGCATCACTCAAGGCGTTGCATTCGGTATGTGGCTCATTTGTAGGAAGAAATGACTTTGCGGCTATTTCTTCTGTACCTATGATGAAGACAGTCGGAATGCAGATTTTCTTTGCATTTGTTAACATCTGCGCTTTATATGCAACTGCAAGCGCAATTATCACAACAATCGGCAGAGAGGCGTTGAAAAAATTACGTTTGTGGCTTGTTCGCCGCGGAACCATTCATTTGATTTACGGCATTAATGCCGACACCTTAAGCTTTGGTAATGAGTTGGTAAGGAAAAAGCAGGGCATTGTTGTTTTTGTAGGTGAAAATCCAACCTCGTCCGATGTTATCTCCAATATGGGCGCTATACTCAAGACCGACGCTCATGCTGTTCAGGCTGATGTGAAATTTTTGCATAGTATAGGCTTCAACCGTGGAAACCGCCAATTAACCTTGTATGCTCTAAATAAAAATTCTAATGCAAACATCAATTACGCAAAAGCATTGCTTGGCTCATTGTCCCAATGTAAGGCACCTTCCGAAAACCTAAGCTTGGTAGTTTTGGGACATGAGGAATCCGCCATAAGCCAATTACAAAGCACACCTGAAAAATATGGTTATGGCTTTGTAAGCGCATTAAATGAGCCTCAAATGGCGGCTCGCTTGCTCGTTTCTAAATATCCGCCCTGCAACACCATTTCCTTTGATAACGACGGAAAGGCAACCGAAGATTTTGATGCCTTGGTTATCGGATTTGGACAGGTTGGACAAGCTGTTATAAAAACATTGGTAATGAACAGCCAATTTGAGGGCAGTAATTTCCATTTGTCGGTTTTCGCAACAGATTGCAATAATACCGACGGCCGTTTTTCCGATCAGCTAAGCTCCCTTTTGAGTAATTATGATATAACCTTAAACGGATTCGATGCACGAAGCAGAAAAATGTATGAGTATCTTGCCCAACACCGTGATACATTAAAATATGTTGTTATTTCCACGGGAAGGGAAGACATCAATCATGAAATAGCCGAGGACCTGGTTGACTATTTCGGGCGTTACGGTTGCTCGGTTCCTATCTTCAAGTGCTCTCGCAAGGGCATTTCTGCCTATGCTGCGGACGGTACAGTATCCGAAAGCCACAATGTTTACCGTAGTGAGCTTCTTTGCGGCGATGCTCTTGATAAAATGGCGATGATTATAAATCATCAATATCAATCCTCCTCCAGAACTCCTTTGCAGAATTGGATGGAATGTGACTATTTCAGCCGTCAAAGCTGTCGTGCTTCGGCAGACTTTTTTCCTGCAATGCTTAGAAGCGCAGGAAAGACAGCGGAGCAGGCTATTGCAGGACAATGGAATCTAACCGATGCTCAAAAAGAAAACCTAAGCAAAACCGAGCATCTTCGTTGGTGCGCTTTCCATTATTGTATGGGCTTTTCTGCTATGACCGACGAGGAATTTAATAACCGTGCGGCAATGTATACTCAACAGCTTGCCGAAAATGGTAGCTCCAAATTGCGAATCAGTAAAAATATGTCTGCACGTACCCATGCCTGCTTGGTATCATGGGACGAGCTGAAAGTATTGTCCGAAAAAGAAGCAGCTGTTACAGGCGAATACCGTGATTACCAAGCCATGGATACCGATAACGTTATGGCAGTTCCAAAGCTTTTGCAAGCGGAAAAGGATAAATGAAATATATTCTAAATCTGCATATTCAAAGAGGACAACGGTATGTGTCATGTAAAATCCCAAACGCCTAAAACCTTGGCGATAATCGGCAACGGTTTTGATTTGGCTCACGGATATAGAACAAGATATGAGTCATTTTCCGAAAGTGTTGATGATGCCGCATTAGCGGAATTTAAAGAATATTGCGATGAGGCTTCGATTGAAACATGGCATGAATTTGAAAACAACATAAATATTTTGACCAAAAGATTTTAAGTCGGAGGCCAAGCGG
>JAZSFY010000350.1:0-5511 GCA_045532415.1 Eubacteriales bacterium
GGGCTTTTTGCTCCCGAGCATAAGAAAAAAATTCCGAAAATCCCCTTTTCGGTCGGTATAATAACTGCGCCGGGCGGTGCCGCTGTCAGAGATATGATAAATGTCACAAGAAGGCGTTTTCCTGCCGCAAGGCTTTATCTCTATCCCTCTCTTGTTCAAGGTCCTTCTGCGCCTGCTCAACTAATAAGCGCATTAAAGGCACTTGACGGAAGCGGACTTTGCGATGTTATAATCATCGGCAGAGGCGGAGGAAGCGCCGAGGATTTATGGTGCTTTAATGACGAAAGCCTTGCTTATGCAATTTACGAATGTAAAACTCCTATTATTTCTGCCGTTGGACACGAAACCGATTTTACAATTTCGGATTTTGTAGCCGACCTTCGCGCGCCGCCACCTTCTGCCGCGGCAGGATTGGCGGTTCCCGATGTACGTGAATTGAAAAAGCAATTCGGTAACGTTGAAAAAAGAATGCTTCAGCTTCTTTCATCAAGAACCGATTATCTTCGTCAACGCCTGAATATTCTTGCTCAAAGACCTGTTTTACAAAGCCCCAAGGGGTATTTTGATGACAGAAGAATGGCATTGTCCCACGAAGAAGAAAAGCTTTATACAATAACCGCGTCAAGGTTGGAAAGAGAAAGAATGAAGCTTTACGCTCAGGGAGAAAAGCTTAAAAGCCTAAATCCCACCGCTATTCTTTCGAGAGGCTTTTCGGTAGCATTCGGCGAGGACGGAAAAGCCATCAAAAGCATCGAGGAATTGCCCTCAGGTACAGAATTTGAGCTTATGCTTTCCGACGGTAAAACAAAAGCTATCGCAAAATAAATTCAAAGGTAAAAAATATGGCAACAATTATCAGAGCAATAACAAAGGACGGCTCGGCAAGAGCTGTTATTATAGATGGACGCGATATTGTTGAGCGCGCCCGCGAAATACACAACACCACTCCTACAACAACCGCCGCTTTAGGCAGAACATTAATTGCCGCTTCCCTTTCGGGCTCTCTTATGGGCGAGGAAAAGGATTGTATGACTATTCGCTTCAAGGGTGACGGTATCGGCGGAACTGTTTTGGCAACAAGCGATTGGTGCGGTAATGTAAGGGGCTTTATCCAAAATCCTCAGGCAGACCTTCCCTTGCGCTCCGACGGCAAGCTTGATGTTGGAAAATGCGTTGGCAAGGGCCCCCTTTATATTCTCCGTGACACAGGAGGCACCGAGCCTTATGTAGGTATTTCCGAGATTCAGACAGGTGAAATCGGCGACGACATTGCATATTATTATGCAACAAGCGAGCAGGTTCCCACAGTTTGCGCCTTGGGCGTTCTTATTGACAGAGATTATTCTGTTAAGCAGGCCGGAGGTGCTTTGGTTCAGCTTCTTCCCTTTGCTGACGAGGAGGTTGCAGAAAAGCTCGAGGAAAATGCCAAAAAAATGCGTCCCGTAACCGAAATTTTGGAAAACGGTACGGTTGAGGATGTTCTCGCAGCCTGCTTTGAGGGCTTGGAATATGACATTTTCGATAAAATCGAATGCGGTTATAAATGCCCCTGCACTCGTGAAAGAACCGAAAAGGCTTTAATTTCTCTTGGAGAAAAGGAATTGACAGATATGATTAATTCCGAGGAGGAAACGGTTCTTACCTGCAATTTCTGCGATTCGGTTTATAAATATTCCAAAAGCGATTTGAAAAATCTTTTAAAAAAGGCAAAGAGTAAAAATGACTAAAACAGCCATTGTAACAGGCGGTGCCAGAGGTATAGGCGAGGCTATCTGCCGAGCATTATCCCGTGACGGCTGGAGCCTTTTGATACATTGTGGAAAAAGCGTTGAGGAAGCCCAAAGGCTTTGCGAAGAATTGGGCAACGCTCAATATGTCCAAGCGGATTTATCCGACCCTAAGGCTATCGACCTTATTGCCGAAAAATGCCCTGCGCCCGATTGTATTATCAATAACGCAGGTGTTTCCTTGGTCAATCTGTTCGACAGCATACCCGAAGCTGATTACCGAAAAATGTTTGAAATAAACCTTTTTGCTCCCATGAATCTTTCAAGAAGGCTTCTTCCTGCAATGATACGTAAGAAAAACGGTGTTATCATTAATATTTCATCGGTTTTCGGTGAGGTTGGCGGAAGCTGTGAGGTGGATTATTCTACTGCAAAAGCAGGTTTAATCGGCTTCACAAAGGCTTTGGCAAAGGAGGTTGGCCCTTCGGGTATAAGAGTTAACTGCGTTTGCCCCGGCATAATCGATACCGAAATGAACGAAAATCTCACATTCGAGGATATCGAAGAGATTTCCGAGGAGATTCCTCTTTCCAGAGTAGGCGAGCCCGAGGAGGTTGCCGAATGTGTTGCTTTTCTTGCTTCGGAAAAGGCAAGATATATTACAGGCTCGGTTTTCGATGTAAACGGCGGCTGGCAGGGATAACAATTTAAAATTCGAGGTGTAAGCTTTATGAGCAACCGTATTGCTAAATTTTATAAGGTTTCCAAAGAGCAGTTCAACCGCGACTGCTATGACAATATAATTCTTCCCAAAAGAGCTACAAAGGGCTCGGCAGGCTATGATTTTTATGCACCCTATGATTTTGTTTTGGAGCCTAACGGCGAAATTATTATCGACACAGGCATAAGAGCAAAAATAGACGAGGATTGGGTTCTTGTAATACTTCCCCGTTCGGGCTCGGGCTTTAAATATGGCGTTCGCCTTGCTAATACAGCAGGTGTTATCGATTCCGATTACTTCAATGCTGATAACGAGGGCCACATTAAAATCAAGCTTGTAGGCGGTACAAAAACATTTTCGGTAAAGGCAGGAGATGCCTTTGCGCAAGGTATTTTTCTTCCCTACGGTATAACCGAGGACGACGATTGTGACGGAGAACGCCATGGCGGCTTCGGCTCAACCGGCAACTGATAATTTTAAAAAAGGAGAAAGCGCGGTTTGGCAACCTGCAATCCTCAAAAGCAAGCCATCTCGCGAAACTAAAAAATGATAACAACAAAACAAAGAGCATATCTTCGCTCTCTTGCAAATTCTATTGAACCTACAACCCAATTAGGCAAATTCGGCATCGGAGATAATGTTATTAAAACAGTTTCTCTTGCCTTGGAGGCGCACGAGCTTGTTAAATTAACAGTTCTTGAAACCTCTCCCCTTTCTCCCAAGGAGGTTATGGTTGAGCTTCAGGAAAAATTAGGCTGTGAAGCTGTTCAGGTTATTGGCAGAAAGGTAGTAATCTACCGTCAATCAAGCAAGGAAGAAAACAGAAAAATTATTCTTCCCCGCAGGTAATCCGAAAAGGAGAAGCTAAAATGAAGGATTTCCACATTCATTATCATCTCGACCAATGCGGTGCCGCCGAAATGACAATGCCTAATATTGAAAAGGCCTGCATAGACCTTGGTATCGATGAAGCAACGGTTTTAAAGCATTATTCCGCTGCCCTTCCCACAGGTCAAAAGGATTGGGCTGCATGGCATGTTCAGGGAACTGCTGAATTGGATAGATTTATCGAAGAATATAATGCATATATTCCCGAAAAGGTAATCTTCCACAGCGGTATCGAAACCGAGCTTATTAATGACAGAGGCGATATCAACTGCCCTGTTTCCGACCAGGAAAAGGTCGATATGGTTCAGCTTTCTATCCATTTTATGATAGATACCGAAAAGCTCCCTATGACCTTCTATTATCACCCCGATGCATTTTGGTCTCCCGAAATGAAAACCGAGGAAGGCAAAAAGGCATGGAAGCAATGGAAAGAAAGCGTTAATGATGTTGGCGCAGAATACCTTATTGAAGCAACCGCAAAGGGATATATGAACGCTATCAAGCGTTTCCCCATGGTAAAAAGCCTTTCTCACATGGGCGACGGCATGGCGCACCTTCACACATGGGGGGCTGATGTTAATTCGGTTCCCATGAAGCGCAGAGTTGAAATACTCGAGCCCTTGATGAAGCTTATGGCTGAAAAGGGTACCTTCTGGGAGGTAACGGCAGGCGGTGTTTCCCCCGAAATATTCAAGCGTGCTTATGAATTAGGCGTTACCTTTACCTGCACCTGCGACGGACACCAGCTTTATGAGGGCTGGGGCCCTCTCTGCAACCATATTAAGGCAGAAAACAAGCTTAACGAGCTTTTGAGCTTGTGTAAATAAAGATTAAGACCATCGATTAACGGCGATACACATAGTGATAAATCGCCCGATTCGATGGTCTTGCTTTTCATTCAAACGAACGTATAATTTTAACCAATTTATCCTCGTTTTCGGGAGAAAGATTGGTTAAGGGAGCACGGAGGATATTTTTGCAAAGCCCCATTTCTGCCAATGCCGCTTTAAGCGGAATCGGGTTGACCTCGCTTGTTAATGCTGTGCAGAGGGGAAGGAGAGTTTTGTTCATTTTTGCCGCTTTTTCGATTTCGCCGTCAAAAAACAACGAGCAAAGCTCTTTTACCTCAAGAGGTATAATATTCGACATAACCGAAATAACACCTTTTCCTCCCAAGGAAAGAACCGGCAAAATTCTATCGTCATTACCCGAATAAACAGGCAAAGCATCTCCGCAAAGAGAAATTGATTTTGCAGTATCGGATATGCTGTCGCCTGCATCCTTAAAGCCCACAGCAAGAGGATTTTCGGATATTTTATAGGCTGTTTCAGGCTCGATTTTCATTCCCGTCCGTGCAGGCACGCTATAAATTATAAAGGGCATACCCGAAGCGGAGGAAATAGAATTATAATAATCTACCAATCCCTTTTGGGTGCATTTATTATAATAAGGGGTTACGACAAGCAAGCCGTCTGCACCTGCCTTTGCCGCAAATTCCGAAAGCTCGCAAGCCTTTTTTGTATCATTGCAGCCCGTTCCTGCAATTACGGGAACACGTTTTCTAACCTGCTTTACCGTGAAATCAATCAACTCCTTTTTCTCGTCAAAGGTTAAGGTTGCCGATTCGCCTGTGGTACCGCAGACCACAAGAGCATCTATGCCCCGTTCCAGCTGAAAGTCTATCATTTTCGCCAAATCGAGATAATCTATGCCCTTTTCGTTGAAAGGAGTTGCAAGGGCAGTTGCCGCGCCCCGAAAAATTAAAGATTTTTTCATTTTTGTGTTTTCCTTTCCTTCGGTTTGGTATTGAAATATCTCTTGGGATATTGTATAATATCCAAGATAAATTAAACATCTTATAATACAGTTTATTCCCATATATGAAAAAAGGAACCGATATATTACTATGGATCTTTTAAAACGCTCTACATATTTTTATGATCTCCCTCAGGAATTGATTGCACAAACACCAAGCGAAAAAAGGGATCATTCAAGATTGCTTTGCCTTAATAAGGAAAACGGAAGCATTGAACACAAAACCTTTTTTGACATTATCGATTACCTCAAGCCCGGTGATTGCCTTGTTATAAATGACACAAAGGTTATTCCTGCACGTCTTTTCGGCAAAGCCGAGGGCAGAAGCGGTGAAATCGAAACAGTTCTCCTTGCCCATGA
>JAZSFY010000045.1:0-2021 GCA_045532415.1 Eubacteriales bacterium
GTATCTTTATAATTGGAGTATTATTGCTATGACAAATATTGCGATCCTCGGATTCGGGGTTGTCGGCGGCGGTGTTTATGAGGTTATTAAAAATGCCAAAAAGGAAACATTGTCCCAAGTTAATATAAAATATATTCTCGACCTTCGTGAATTTCCCGAGCATCCTCTCGGAGATAGAGTAACCAAGGATTTCGACATGATCCTTGCTGACGAAAGCGTTAAGGTTGTTGTTGAAACTATGGGCGGCACAGGTGCGGCTTATAAATTCAGCCTTGCGGCATTGAAGGCAGGCAAAAGCGTTGTTACATCCAACAAGGCTTGCGTTGATAAATATGGCGAGGAATTGGAGAAGGTTGCGGCTGAAAACGGCGTTGTTTATCTTTATGAAGCAAGCGTTGGCGGCGGCATTCCGATAATCTATCCCTTGAACACCTGCTTTGTGGGTGACGAAATTGTTAGAGTTGCAGGTATCTTAAACGGTACAACCAACTATATTTTGACACATATGCAATCGGAAGGCAAAACACTTGCCGAGGCGTTAAAGACCGCTCAGGAATTGGGCTATGCAGAGGCAGACCCTCATGCAGACCTTGCAGGTCTTGATACCGCAAGAAAGATTGCAATTCTTGCAGGCATAGCTTTTGATAGATATATTTCTTATGAGTCTATTCCTTATATAGAGGGTATCGAAAATGTAACTAGCGAGGACATCGCTTATGCAGAGCAGATGGGCTGTGTTATCCGTCTTGTTGCGGTTTGTGAAAAAGTTGGGGACAAGGCCAGATTGCTTGTTGCACCTCACCTTGTTGATTCCTCAAGCATCTTCCATGCAGTACGCGAGGCGTTTAACGCTGTCAGCGTAACAGGAAGCTGTGTTGGCGAGGTTGTGTTCTACGGTCAGGGCGCAGGCAGCTTGCCTACTGCCGCTGCTGTTTGTAACGATATCGAGCGCGCTGTTGTCGGCAATATCAAGACAACTCCCAGAAAGGCTTGTGAGGAAGGATTCCTTCTTGGTTCTTCTGATGATGAACGCTTCGTAACTCTTCCCAACGGTAAGGAATACCGCTTCTTTTCTTAATTTTGATTATAATATATTAGATTTGTCGGAGGCTTTAAAATGAAGAATACCGAAAAGACAATGGATAAATTGGTTGCTCTTTGTAAGGGCAGAGGCTTTATTTTTGCAGGCAGCGAAATTTATGGCGGCCTTGCAAACACATGGGACTATGGTCCTCTCGGCGCAGAATTGAAGAATAACATCAAAAGAGCTTGGTGGAAGAAATTCGTTCAGGAAAATCCCTATAACGTAGGTCTTGATGCCGCTATTTTGATGAACCCCCAGACATGGGTGGCTTCGGGTCACCTTGGCGGATTCTCCGACCCCTTGATGGACTGCCGCGAATGTAAGGAACGCTTCCGCGCTGACAAATTGATCGAGGATTGGTGTGCCGAAAACGGATACACGCTCGAAAAGCCGATCGATGCGTTCACCCAACAGGAAATGAAGGATTTCGTTGAAGAAAAGAACATCAAATGCCCCACCTGCGGCAAGCACAACTTCACCGACATTCGTCAATTCAACCTTATGTTCAAGACCTTCCAGGGCGTTACCGAGGACGCGAAGAACACCGTTTATCTCCGTCCCGAGACCGCACAGGGTATTTTCGTAAATTTTGCGAACGTTCAAAGAACCACCCGCAAAAAGCTTCCCTTCGGTATCGGTCAGATCGGTAAGAGCTTCCGTAACGAGATCACTCCCGGTAACTTTATTTTCCGTGTTCGTGAATTCGAGCAGATGGAGCTTGAATTTTTCTGCCAGCCCGGCACCGACCTCGAATGGTTCGCATATTGGAGAAGCTTCTGCCGCGATTGGTTGCTTTCGCTCGGCATAAAGGAAGAAAACCTCCGTCTCCGCGATCACGATTCCGAGGAGCTTTGCTTCTATTTCAAGGCGACGACCGACTTTGAATTCCTCTTCCCGTTCGGCTGGGGGGAGCTTTGGGGCGTTGCGGACAGAACCG
>JAZSFY010000174.1:0-5232 GCA_045532415.1 Eubacteriales bacterium
CGTTGAGCCACACCAGCGTTTCGCAGTCAGCTTGGTTAGTATATCACAGCAAAAGGGTTTTGTCAACACCTTTTTTGAAATTTTTTAATATTTTTTGTATTTATATTTCATTCCTTTATCTGCAATTAACAGTGAGCATAAGAGAAGGGCTCCCTTTTGAAAGGAGCCCTTAAAATTTAAGTATTAGTTATAGCAGGTTGCGATGAAGTCTTCAAGACCGGATTCGTATGTATTCTGCTTCTTTTCGAAGTGAGAAACGATACCGGTGGACTTGGAGCCGAGAAGGTCGGTGTAGAAGTAGAGAGTACCTGCACCGCTGCCGGAGCCATCGAAGTTGAATACAGCGCCCATATCGTAGGTTCTGTTACGGAAGATAAGGTCGAGCATGTCTGCAGAATCCTGGTCTTCGAAACGCTTAAGAGTAAGAGTACGGGTGTAGTATTCGGGAGTTACAAGCTTGTTGCCATAGAATGCCATTGCTTCAAGAGCGTAGCAGGTAAGGTCAAGCTTAGTGTTGGTCATAGGAACGCAGATAACTGCGCAGTGGTAAACGGTGATAGATGTGGAATAGTTTTCCTGAAGTTCATTACGCTTAGGCATGGGAAGGATACCGTAGTGGATTTCAGCTTCGCGCATTACGGGCTGACCTACAACTGCGATAGAGCCGGGCATGAAGAGCGCATTACCAACAGCGAAAATCTGCTTTTCCTGATCATAAACGCCGCTGTACCAAGGACCATGGTAGTCAGCAACACCAACGTTTACATCATCATAGAAGAATTCTGTGATAGTGTTGAAGGTGTTAACGTTTTCCTGTTCAAGGATACGGAGAACGGGAGTGTCGCCGGTGTTATCAACAACGGTCTGTTCGCCACCCTGCATGAAAAGGTAGAAGTCGTAAGACTGAGCTACCATACCCCACTGGTTGCCGCCAACCTGGAGAGAATCTTCGTACTTCTTGCTGCCGCTGGAAACAGTCTTGTTTACCTTCTGAGCAAGCTCGTACATTTTATCGAGAGTCCATTCACCGTCGCGAACGAGCTGATAAGGATCTTCTTCGATACCATAGGTCTGGATAAGGTCCTTATTGAAGTACATAGCCCAAGTAGCTTCGTCATCTTCAACAAGAGCGTCGCCTGCAAGGAAGAATACCTTATCGTTGATTGCAAGGTCTTCCATAAGAGGCTGGTCCCACCATACCTGGTCGAGGTGGAGATAGTTGTTATCAACAGTAGCAAAGTCTGTGAGAAGACCTTCAACTGCAAGAGGAGCAAGGTAAACGATCGGAACAACAGCTGCCTGATATTCGTTAAGGTTACTTGTCATATCCTCTCTGAGCATCTTGATAGGATCTTCAGTGGATTCGGGAAGAGTGAGCTGAATGTCGATACCGTACTTCTGTTCAATGATAGCGTTTCTTTCGAAGAAAGCGTCATTAACAGGGTCTTCATTCTTTTCAGCAGTATCGATCTGAATGCTGTGATAGGAATATTCGCCGTTGTAGCCAAGAATGTTTACAACTTCGCCATTCCAGTTCTTTGCTTCGTTCAAGAAGCCTTCTGTACCGTCAACTACGCCGCTTGTCGCGCCTTCGTCGTCGCCCTTACAAGCAACGAGAAGAAGAGACGATGCAACAAAGAGAAGGCACATGAGAAGAGATGTGACTCTTTTCAACATAAACATACCTCTTTTTCTTTTTGTTTTATGGGGCACATACTGCTCCACTTTTCAACTTATTATATAATATCTAAAAGATAATGTCAACAGTTTAAAATATTTTTTGTCTATATTCACAAATATAATTAGCTTTTAAAGAAAGCTTGGGAGGTACGATACATTGCATAAATATCATATTTGGATGCAAGCTCGGTTACGGCATGCATAGAAAGAAGGGGTACGCCGCAATCGATAACCTCATATCCAAAATTGGCAATTGCAGAAGCAACTGTACCTGCTCCGCCTTGGTCAACCTTACCATATTCGCCAACCTGCCATGCAATACCCTCTGCATCGAGGATACGAACAAGATTGGAAAGAGTTTCCGCAGAAGCATCGGAGCATCCGCTTTTACCTCTTGAGCCTGTATATTTGCTAATGGCTACACCGCGGTTTATATAGCAGGAGTTGCCAGCCTCATATGCTTCGGCAAACGAAGGGTCGTAAGCACCACCTACATCGGCAGAAAGGCAAACAGAATTACGCTTGCAGGAAAGATAATCTGCACCTGTGGAAGCGCAAAGGCTGCGTATAAAATCGGGATAGTTTTCACTACCCAAGCCTGTTACACCGCAGGAGCCTATTTCTTCCTTATCGGCAAGCATTACAACCGAGGTATGCTCGGGTATGCCGCCTTCAAAAAGAGCGCGCATTGCAGGATAAGCGCAGATTCTGTCGTCATGTCCGTATGCGGCGATGAGCGAACGGTCAAAGCCTACCTCACGGGACATTATTGCAGGAACAGCGGTTAATTCGGCTGTTATAAGGTCGCGCTCGGTGATGCCGTATTTTTCATTAAGAATAGAAAGAACCTTAAGTTTTACACCACCATCGGCATCAATGGGGAGAGAACCATTGATTATATTAAGGCCTTCACCTGTAATAACCTCTGAAGCATTCTTTGCCATTTGGTCCTTGCCGATATGAGGCATAAGGTCGCTTATATAGAAAACAGGCTCGTCGGGATTTGCGCCGATATTAATGTCAACTCTTGTTCCGTCAGCACGGTAAACAACACCGTGAAGCTCGAGAGGAACGGTCGTCCATTGATATTTTTTGATGCCGCCGTAATAATGAGTCTTAAAATAAGCTATACCGCTATTTTCATAAAGAGGCTGAGGCTTCAGGTCAAGTCGGGGCGAATCCACATGAGAAGCGATAATACGGCAGCCTTCATCAAGAGGCTTTTTGCCGATAACAGCAAGGATAATGCTCTTCTCGTAGTTTACATAACATATTTTATCCCCTGCCTTAAGCTCCTCACCAAAGGTGTAGGGACGGAAGCCCGCCGCAATAGCCTCGCCCTCGGCATAAACTGTTGCAAGACGTTCGGTCTTTGCAGTATCGATAAAGTGGCGATAATCCTTGATAAATGCGTCAACTGCCTGCATTTCTTCCATGGATTCGGGAATAGAATACTTCTTTTTGTATTCCAACTGTTCTGCTGTTTTTCTGTCCATTTTTTCTTAATCTCCGTTATAATATATTTCTTGGTATCGGTCGCGGGATGCAACCACATTGTTTACATAATTACTTGTTTCATCAAGAGGGATATTATCTAACGTCTGCCCGTCAGAGGAATAGCGAGAATCCTCGAGCCATGCCCCTACCCTGCCATGACCTGCATTGTATGCGGCTATTGCAGTTTCCCAATTTTCAAAATTAGCATAGAGCCATGAAAGATAGTATGTACCGTATTTTATATTTGTTTCAGGGTCGGTTATTGATTTGTCCTTTTCTCCCAATCTGCCTGCAACCCAATCGAAGGTTTCGGGCATAAGCTGCATAAGTCCTTTTGCACCTGCGGAGGATTCTGCATTAGGATTAAAGTCGCTTTCGTTTTGGATAATAGCATATATCAAGGGCTCGGGAACATTATATTCGGCTGAATATCTTGCTACATATTCTTCATATTCCTTGGGATAAAAGCCCTCGTTAAGAGAAGGCAGAAGCAGAAAGCCGCCTATTATCAGCAATATCAAAAAGAAAATGCCGACAAACAGATTCAATTTATTCTTCAAAGGCTTCCCTCCTTTATATTGCTTATGACCTCCAAAGCTTTTAAGGCAAAATCGGCTTCGGTTGAAGTGTTATATATAACTATATTGCAGTTTTCCTTAATAAAGCTTTCGGGCAATTGGTTGCTTAACCTTGCATAAGCTTCTGACAAAGGAATACCGTCTCTTTTTGTTATACGCGATGCACAAATATCATCGGATGCGATTATTCCTATAACAGAATCACATTGGGAATCAATACCGCTTTCAAACAATGTGGGCGCATCCAGAAAAACAATGTCACTATCATTACATTGCGAAAGGATATTATTTATCTCGTTTTTAATATGAACAAGGGTAATTGAATTTAAAAGAGCAAGTTTCGGCTTATCATTGAAAACTATGGGGGCAAGATAACGTCGGTTTAGCTTATTATCCTTAACAGCCTCGGCGCCGAAGGCATCGGCAATTTCCGAAAGGCAGGGTGAAAGCTTCGAAACAAGGTCCTTATATACTTTATCGCAATCGATGATTTTTATTCCATTTTCGGAGGCAAGCTTGCAAAATAAGCCCTTTCCGCTTCCGCTTCGTCCGCAAACACCTATCAATCGCATTTTCCCAAAACCTCCAAAAGCTTTTCCTTTGGAAAAGAGCCTTGGCGCAATATTTTAGGTGTTTCGCCTACAAGAGAAACTATGGTAGACTCCAATCCCAGCTCACATTCACCGCCGTCTATGACCACGTCGGCAATATCCAAAACAGATTTAAGCTCTTGGGACCTTACCGCGCTTTTCTCTCCCGAAATATTCGCGCTTGTTGCGGCAATAGGCTTGCCAAAGGCTTTTGACAATTCCAAAAAGAATGGATTTGACGGAAAGCGCAAGCCAACTGTATCCCCGTTTGAAACGGCAACCGAAGGTAACGTTTCCTTTCGTTTTACAACAAGAGTTAAGGGGCCGGGAGAAAAACGTTTTATAAGCTCACGCGAAAGGTCGTCTAAATATGCAATTTCCTCTGCCATTTCCAAGGAAGAAATATGCATTAATAAAGGCTTATCAAAGGGACGCTGTTTTTTAAGATAAAGTGATTCAACAGCCGCAAAGTCAAAAGCATTTGCACCGATACCGTAAACGGTTTCGGTAGGAAAAACAACAAGGCCGCCGTTGTTTAATGCAGTCACACAGCTTTCTATCGCTTTTTTATCTGAAGAATCAAAAAACTTATTTACATCCATTTATATCACCTCTTGTAAAAGTATAACACATGAAGTAATTATTTTCCATAGTTTAAAGAAAAAAACTATTGAATAACCAGCGCTAATTTGGTATACTGTTAACGATAAAATTCTCGGAGGAATTTAATGCCCATTAAGATACCTATGGCCCTTCCCGCAGCGGAGGCTTTAATAAAAGAAAATATATTTGTCATGGACGAGGCAAGGGCTGTTACTCAGGACATACGTCCCTTGAAGATTGCTATTGTTAATCTTATGCCTACAAAAATTGTTACCGAAACACAG
>JAZSFY010000169.1:0-1510 GCA_045532415.1 Eubacteriales bacterium
CTCGTAGCCGTTGGCAATCAGAGGCTCGCCCCGCAGAATCGCACCGCCCCAGGCGTTGATCACGCCCACATGCTGGGGGTTCTCGCCATCGGTCTCCGGTTCAAACTCCGTGGTATCGACCTTGCCGAAGGCGATAGAAAGGAAGAAATTTTAAAGGCTTTCTACGCGCGCAACGAAGAACTTAAAAACGGCAAGTGGATAGACGGTTGGAAGGCGTTTTTCGGCAAAAATGTGCCTAACACCTCCAATGTAGGTAAAATTTGGACAGATAAGTCTGTTTTTACCTCTGTTCCCAACCAATTCAGCGGAATTTCCAAGGCTGAAAACAGCCTTCTTGTTTCTCTTTCCGCTTTGGCATCCAACAAGGAAATCAAGGGCTATTCCACCCTTCCTACCGACACAATGTTTATCCTTGACCTTTCGGGCTCAATGAGAAACGAAGCGGCGATAGATGACCTTGTTCTTGCTGCAAACGCTTCTATCACACAGCTTTTGGCTCTTAACCAGCATAACCGCGTAGGTGTTGTTGTTTATTCCTATGAGGTTAATACATTGCTTCCTCTTGCAAGATATGATTCTACTGCAACAGGATATGATGCTGACGGCAACCCTATAAAGATCTTCCTTGAACAAAGCGGTGATGCTAATGTTCACCGTAAGGCTGAGGTGTTTTATGAAGCATCCGGCGATCCTGTTACAAGAATAGACGCTCCTCAGGGCGGCGGTACTTATATTCAGGGCGGTGTTCTTGCTGCTTATGACCAGTTCTCCCGTCCCGAAATTGAGCCTGATATTCCCGAAGGACAGATTCAGGCGGGCACCAACAGAACTCCTATTTTCGTTCTTATGTCTGACGGTGCTCCTACATTTGCCAGCCCCTACTATGCTACACATTCTACTCCATTGGAATACGGTAACGGTGATTATGAATATAACGCAGGTGTAGCTTTCCTTACTCAGCTTTCCAACTCTTATGCATATAAGAAGGTTTGGGACAAATATGGCGTTGAACCTCTTTTCTATACCCTTGGTATGAAGGTTGATGACAACGATTATGCAATGAGCGTTCTTGACCCTGCCGGAAATGTTGCTGAAATCAACCAATATTGGGCAGACTTTGTTGCTCCTGCAGGAAGCAATGCGAAGGACGTAAAGAATTCAAACGGTACTTGGACTCTTAATATGGACATTAAGGTTCAGACCCGTTGGGGCAATAACGGTGCTACCGAAACTATTACTATCCAACGTGCTCACCCCGGCTTTGTTCTTGACGTTAACTATACAACATGGCTTAAGGACTATGTAACCAAGTATTACAATGCAGACAGCGCATCCGGTCTTATAAACAGCTTTAAGAGCATTGTTGAGGAAATCAAGGTTCAGGCTCGTTATTATCCTACCGCTGTAGAATACGGCTCTAACCCCAATATCGACGGTTATGTTTCCTTTACCGATACTATCGGCGAAGGCATGAATGTTACCGACGTTAAGGGGCTTCTCGTAGGCGGTC
>JAZSFY010000243.1:0-2195 GCA_045532415.1 Eubacteriales bacterium
ATGTTGGATGCAGAATGCTCTCCCGAACACAAAATCAATATTTTGCAGGATGCTGCAATATATGATTCAATATCCTCATACAAAATGTCCTTTTTCTCGGTTAACTGCAATGCAGTTTTTGAAAAGATTTCGTAGCTATCCTTTGCGGAAATAAATGAGCCTGAATTATGGAAGGCTTCCAGCGCTATCGCATAATCTCCCAAAGAAGCAAAAATATCCTCGCATCCGCAATACGGTCGGCAATATTTAAGTGTACATAAACAATTCGCCGCAAGATTTTCTACAATGCCGTCGTTTGCAGAAGCAAAACCCTTTGCGCGCTCGGATATACGCTTGGTATCGAATAAAAACTTTACTGCATCCTTTGCATAGTCCAATAATGTTTCGCATTTGTCATAAATCAATGAAAAATACTTATCCGAAAAAACACTTTTTTCACCACGCTCAATTGCAGCCTGCTCGGATATTAAAATCTGCCTGCGTTTTTCGGGACCTGCAAAGCTTTTTATAAGCTTGGATAATTCATTTTTAACCGCTGTTCGTGCCTCATCCGACAGCATAACCTCATTACACGGAATTACAGAAGCAGCTTCCATGTTTTCGGTTCTTCTTTGAGAAACGGTATCGAACATTCCGATAAGGTCAATTTCATCACCAAAGAAATCCACTCTGATAGGATAACTGTAGTTTGGCGAAAAGATATCAACTATACCGCCTCTTACAGAAAACTGTCCAACACCTTCAACTATTTCTGTTCTTGTATATCCCATCTGCTCAAGACGCAAGCAAACATCATTTTGAGAAACAATTCCGCCACGGGCAAGAACAAAGGAATTTTTGATAAACTTATCCCTCGGCATAACATATTGCATTAAAGCATCGGGAACAGTAACCACAACATCATAATTGTCATCTAAAACGGCAGATTGAACAGATAAGCGCTCATGCTCCCATTCTCTTGAATATGCAGTTACATTTTCAAAAACAAAATCACGTGAAGGATAGAATAAAACTCTATCAAAAAACAATCTTAATATTTCTGCAATCTGCTGGGCTTCCTTTTCCTCGGAAACAACCACAATACCCTTTTTGCCCGCATCCTTCAATACAGCCGACACGAAAAAAGGGCGCGACGAATCGCACATACCGCTGACAACACAGGGTAGGTGTGACGAAGAAAAATTCGAGATTAATGCCCGATATTCATTATCATTTGAAAATTGCTTTAAAATTGATTCCATTAATTTTGACCGTTTATTTTTTGATATTCAATTGTCCGCAAACGCAATTGAAGGCTGTCATTGCACGATTGATATCATTGTTCATTATATACGCGATGGCATTATAAATAGCAGAAAACCTGTCGCTGATTAATTTATTCTCATTTTCAGGTATTTTGCCCAATACATAATTAGCCAAATCTCTGCCCTCGGGCTTTTCTCCTACACCGATTCGGATTCTGATAAAATCATCTGTCCCCATATGCTGGATTATGGATTTCAAGCCGTTATGACCGCCTGCTCCGCCGCCCTTTTTGATTTTAAAATGACCAACAGGCAATGCTATATCATCATGAATAACAATAAGCTTATTAGGACGAACCTTATAATAACGCATGATTTCAACAACCGCCATGCCCGAATTATTCATATAGGTCTGCGGTTTAGCCATATAAACCGTATGACCGTCCAAGCTGCATTTGTCGGTTAACGAGGAATGAAGCATACGTTTACAGCCACGTCCGGAATCGCATTGAGCATTTACATAGTCCAAAGCTTTAAATCCGATATTGTGACGGGTGTTTTCATAAATCTTACCGGGATTACCCAGCCCGACGATGATATAATCTATATTATCACCCGAATATATTGCCATAACCAAAATTCCTCCATTTTAAACATTCGTATTGAATTTTAACGCGAATTTATTTTTTTGTCAAGCACAATAAATAAAGTTACAAAATAACGAGCATATATTTTATAATTTGATGATTTCTATTGACAAATTAAGGAAATAATATATAATAAATATGTTACAATATTAAAGTTGGAGGAACAGAAATGTCCACAAAGTATGTTTATCTCTTTTCCGAAGGCAACGGAAAAATGAGAGAGCTCCTTGGCGGTAAGGGCGCAAACCTTGCCGAGATGACCAATCTCGGTCTGCCCGTTCCCCAGGGTTTCACAATCACCACT
>JAZSFY010000355.1:0-1628 GCA_045532415.1 Eubacteriales bacterium
GCTCCGCTCAGGATGACACTTAAACTACAACTCTCGCGAATGAGCGGTAACAATTTGAGCCGAGTACATCGCGGGAACTAAAAAAAATCGCGGGAACTAAAAAAATCGCGGGAACTAAAATATTCATTGAATCTTAATGATTTTATGTCTTTTAAATTCAGTATGCAGGATGTATAATAGAATCAAGAAACGGCAAGGGAGATAAATATGTACAACATTTTAATATGCGACGATGACAGAGATATAGTAAACGCGTTGAAGATATACCTTACAGATAAGGATTACCAGCTTTTCCAAGCTTATGACGGAATGGAAGCCTTGGACGTTTTAAGCAGGCAGGACATCCACCTTGTTTTAATGGACATAATGATGCCCAAAATGGACGGTATATCCGCAATGGTAAAGATTCGTGAAATAAGCAATGTTCCCATTATACTTATAACCGCAAAAAGCGAGGACAGCGACATTATTCTGGGCTTGAATGTGGGCGCAGACGATTATATTACAAAGCCATTTAACCCAATCGAGGTCACCGCAAGGGTGAAATCCCAATTAAGACGTTATATGCAATTAGGGGCAGGCAGGCTAGAGCCAAAGACAATTTCGGTTGGGGGAATTGAATTGGATGACAGCGCAAAGACGGTTACCAGAGATGGCATCCTTCTTTCGCTGACACCAACCGAATATGAGATTTTAAAGCTTCTTATGCAGAACCAAGGTAGAGTTTTTTCACCAAAGGAGATTTACAGAGAGATTTGGAGAGAAAGCCCTGCAACAACCGACAACACTATTGCGGTACACATAAGGCATTTACGTGAAAAAATCGAGATAAACCCTGCGGAGCCAAGATATTTAAAGGCTGTTTGGGGACATGGATATATGATGAAGGGAGATAAGAAATGAAAAAAAGACGTTATTCCCTAGGTGTAAAGATACTTTGCTTTGTTTTGTGTATACTTTGCCTTCTTGTAACGGCTTCGGGCCTTATTGTGGGTGCATTTTTCGGCAGAGAAAACCTCTACCGCCAAAGCTCGGAGGAAAGCATATATATCGAAAGAGTTTCGGGCAGGGTTTATGAGGATGCTCTCCTGTTACGTTGGCTGACATTGGAGCAAAAGGGCAATTATACAGGCTCGGTTTACAAAGGATATTATGACCCAAGCATAAGCAACCTTCGTTATGAGATTTATATTCCTCACAACGGAATTAATCTTCGTTACAGTAACATTGACGATACAAACGGTCAGCCTGCACCTCAATGGGATTACAGCTATGACTGCAACATGACAAATTACAGCCTGACAAGCTCGGATTCTATTGATGAATTCAAAGCAGGACATTTAAAGATTAATATTTATATCGACAGAAGCTTTCCCATAAGCGATTATTATTCGATTAATTACACCTTTATCCATTGGGCTTATGCCTTGCGCTATTGGGTATTTGTAATTGCAGGAATCGCCTTTTTAATCAGCGTTATTACCTTTATAATCCTTATGTGCATTGCAGGCAAAACTCCCGACGGTGTTATAACACAGGGCGCAATAATCAACCGTGTTCCCTTTGATATTATTCTTGCTATTGCCACAAGCATATTAATAGCCTGTCTTTTTGGGCTTGATTGGTCT
>JAZSFY010000256.1:0-2458 GCA_045532415.1 Eubacteriales bacterium
GCCAACATCAAGTGCTTTCCAGGGGCAGTCAGCTGCGTCCTTTTCAGCGTAGATCTTGATTTCCTTGCCGTCAACGATGATGGAATCATCGGTGCAGGATACGGTGTGAGCAGGGTTGGTACCGAGCTTACCGCAGAAACCGCCTTGTGCGGTATCATACTTGAGAAGGTGAGCGAGCATCTTAGGGCTGGTGAGGTCGTTGATAGCAACAACTTCATAACCTTCAGCGTCAACCATCTGGCGGAATGCAAGACGGCCGATACGGCCAAAGCCGTTAATAGCAACTTTTACAGACATTTTTAAAGTCCTCCATAAAATTTTATTTTAATTACCCAACTAGTATTTTATACCTTTTGTTGGAAAATTACAACTGTGATTAATTGCAAATCGGGGCTATTTTATTTCGGGATTTTTGTTATTTTCGCTAATAAATTTCCGAACACGTAATCTGGCACCCATTGCATCGGTAAATTCACGGCATTTTTGGATATCATCTTCGCTTAAAGTGGTTTCAACAACCGAAAATTGAACATCGGGTATGTTGCCAACACAATGCTTTCCAAATTCTAACATTGCATCAAAAGCCTTTTTGCCAAAAACAGAATGACATATCTCATCATAGTCATCAGCATTTGCACTATTCAAGCTTATGGAAACGTTATCTATTAATCCAAAAAGCTCTTTGGTACGCTCAACCGAATTGATAAGCTCGCTTTGACCGTTTGTATTAAGACGTATGGGCAAATCATAGCTTTGCTTTAAAAGCTTTGCTGTTTCGATTAATGTATCAAATCTGCAGGTAGGCTCTCCGTAGCCGCAGAAAACAAAGCTTTCGCATTCATCGAAGAACATTCTTTCGATAGCTTCAAATACTTCTTTAGCAGAGGGCTCGCGCTCTAGCCAAAGTGTATCGCTTTCGTATGCTGTGTCTCCATTATTTCTTAGACAAAAAACACAATCGTTAGTGCATCGGTTTGTAAGATTGAGATAAATACTGTTATTAACTCTATAAGCGAAGGTATTGCCTCTTGGTTTAGAGCCTAAATAGTCTTTTTGCATTTTCTTCTGTGACTCTTTCAATATGATCGAATGAAACATTTCGTATTTCGGCAAGCTTTTCGAGAGTATATCTCATATAGCTGCTGTCATTGCGCTTGCCTCTGAAGGGATGTGCAGTAAGATAAGGTGAATCGGTTTCGGTTAAAATCCTATTTTCGGGAACAAACGACGCATTTTCAACAGGATGTCTTGCATTTTTAAAGGTTACAGTTCCCGAAAAGGAAATATACCAACCGCGTTTAAGCAAAATTCTAGCAGTTTCGGTACTGCCCGAAAATGCATGAAAAACACCCTTGACATCATAATCCGAAACGATTTCCAAGCAATCTGCAACACAATCTCTTTCGTGAATAACAACAGGCATATCTGTTTCAATGGCTAATTCAAGCTGTTTTCTAAATAGCTTTTTCTGTTGTTCCTTAAATTCGGTACCGTAATGGTAATCCAAGCCGATTTCGCCTATTGCAACAACCTTTGGATGCTTTAACAACTCTTTGATTGTAGACAAATCCTCTTGGCGAAAATTTTCGACCTCGTTGGGATGAAAGCCTACTGTTGCATAAACATTATCAAACTTTTCCGCCAAAGCGATTGATTGCAGGGAAGTTTTGATATCGCATCCTGCGTTGATTATTGCATTTAAGCCATGATTCTCAAAAAGCGATGACACAAGCTCATATCTATCAGCATCAAAAGCCTTGTCGTCGTAGTGTGCGTGAATATCGATCATTTATCTGACCTTGCTTCCCAAATTTGCGTTTTCGTCGGCAAAAACAACCTTTACGCCATTTTCTGTATCTGCGGCAAGTATCATACCGTTGCTTTCGATACCGCGAAGCTTTGCAGGCTTAAGGTTGGAAACAACGATAACCTTCTTTCCTATAAGGTCATCGGGGGCATAATATTTTGCGATTCCCGATACAACCTGGCGAATCTCGGAGCCCATATCAAGCTGAAGAACAAGCAATTTGTCGCTGTTTTCGGCTTTTACACATTCTTTTACCTGACCTACGCGCAAATCGATTTTAGCGAAATCCTCAATAGAAATAATTTCTGCCTTTTCTTCTTGCTTTTCAGCCTTTTTAGCGTTCTTTTCTGCTTCCTTAGCGGCCTTTTTAGCAGCCTTTTCCTTTGCTTCGATTTCGGCAAGCAATTTCTTTTCGTCTATTCTTGCGAACAATATGGGAATTTCACCTAATTCCGTATTACCGCAGGGATAGCTATAACTAATTGCGTTATCAAAATCAATTTCGGAAACATTAAAGATTTTGTTAATCTTTTCGGAGGTTTCGGGCATAAGAGGATAGAGAAGAATATTGCAGATTCTGATGCTTTCAACCAAGTTGGAAAGCACGTCTGCAAGCTCCTGCTTCCTATCGGGATCCTTAGCGAGAACCCA
>JAZSFY010000342.1:0-7292 GCA_045532415.1 Eubacteriales bacterium
CGTCATCGGTGTCATCATCGAAAACTCCGATATATGCAACAAGGCCGCAATCAATTTTTGAAACTGTTTCGCCGTCCACAACACATTCAGCACCATGGACACGCTGAACTACTGCTCTCATACAGAACCTCTCGAAACCTCACGAACGCCTTTGATTCTGTGAAGGTTGCTTATAATATTACGGAGATGGTCAACTCCGCTGCACTTGATACCCACAAGCAAAAGCATTTCTCCTGCATTTTCACGGGTGGTGATAGATGTTACCGCCACCTTCATATCTGTTAATGCCAAGGTTATATCTGCAATTATATGGGTAGAATAGGTTGCGATTATACTCAAGCCTGCCTCAAAGGCACCAAAGCTTGTTCGGTTGATCTTTTCCGACCAAGATGCAACAACCCAACGGTCCTTGTCGTCAGGTCTGCTCAAGCCTGCCTGAGCATTGGGGCAATCGTATTTATGAATCGAAACGCCGTATCCTCTTGTAATATATCCGATAATATTATCACCGGGGAGAGGATTACAGCATTTTGCGAATTTAACAGTACAGCCCTCGACGCTGTCGACAATAACGCTGTCGGCGTTACCGCGGGAGCTTTTTTCATAACGGGAAATAGATTTGGAGGGCTCGGATACAGCGCTGGGCTGTATTTCCGCCTGAGGAGCCACCACCCTCATAAATTCCTCCCGAAGCTTTACCGCAATTTTCGACACGGCTAATCCGCCATAGCCCACGTTGTTATAAAGGTCCTCTACATCGGGCAGAGAAAGGCGGTTTGCCAAATTACGCATTATTTCGGTTTTCTGAGCCTCGGTATATTGCTTTCCGAAGCGCTTTATTTCTCTTTCAAGCTCGGTTTTGCCCACAACAATATTGTCGGCGCGCATTTCCTTTTTGAAATACTGCCTTATCTTGTTGCGCGCTTCGCCCGAACGGACAATTTTAAGCCAATCTCTCGAAGGTCCCTTTGAAGAAGCACTTGTGAGAACCTCAACAATTTGACCTGTTTCGAGAATTGTGTCAATAGGTACAATGCTTCCGTTAACCTTTGCACCAACCATCTTATTACCCACGGCAGAGTGAATAGCATAGGCAAAGTCAATGGGTGTAGATTCATTGGGAAGGTTTACAACGTCGCCCTTAGGAGTGAACACAAAGATTTCATCCTCAAAAAGGTCAATTTTAAGAGGACGGAAAAATTCGTCGGGGTCATCAGGGTCCTTTTCGGTTTCAAGCAAGGTTCTTATCCATTGAAGCTTTGCATCAATGTTTGCCTTTGCCTGCTCGCCCGATTTATATTTCCAATGGGCGGCAAGACCGTATTCTGCAACACGGTGCATTTCCCATGTTCTTATTTGAACCTCAAAGGGAATACCCTCTGTGCCTATAACCGTTGTATGGAGAGAACGGTACATATTAGGCTTAGGTGTGGAAATATAATCCTTAAATCTGCCGGGGATTGAATTAAATTGCTCGTGGATTATACCCAAAGCTGTATAGCAATCAAGCTCGGTATCCACGATTATTCTCAAAGCATAAAAGTCGTAAATTTCATCGAACTTCTTGCTTTGGTTATACATTTTTTTATAAATACTGTAAATGGTTTTAACTCTGCCTGCCAGAGTGAATTTAACATTATAGGATTCAAGGCTTTCGGCAACCTTTTTTGTTGCATGGTCAAGGAAGTCCTTGTTTTCGCCGTAACGCTTGCTGATATCCTCGGAAACCTCATGATAACCGATAGGGTCCAGATAAAGCAAAGCCAATGTTTCCAATTCCTGCTTAATCTTCTGCATACCAAGGCGGTGAGCCAAGGGCGCATAAACATGCATAGTTTCCAAAGCGATAGACCGTTGCTTTTCGGGCTTGCGTACATCAAGAGTACGCATATTATGCAATCTGTCGCAAAGCTTGATAAATATAACTCTCAAATCCTTGCTCATTGCAAGGAACATTTTACGAAGGTTTTCGATGCTTTCATCCTGCTTTGTTTCAAAGGGGATGTGAACAAGCTTGGTCACACCGTCAACAATTTCGGCAACATCACTACCAAATTCCTTCTTCAAAACCGCAAGGTTCACCTTGTCCGAGCAGTCCTCCACAGTATCATGAAGAAACGCCGCACAGATAGCATCGGTATCAAGCTGAAGCTTGAATACCTCCTCGGCTACCGAAAGAGGGTGGACAATATAATCCTCACCCGAAATGCGCTTTTGTCCCTCATGAAGCTTATCGGCATATTCATAAGCTTTATATATTTTATCTAAATCATACCCGCCTGCTTCTTTTATTTTAGCAAACAGTAATTCGGCTTGTTTCAGCATTGTTATTACCTACAAAATTACTTACTCATCAATGCCCCGAACGGATAGCGCGGAGCAAGGGAGATTCATCAATATTAATCTTGCCCGACGAAGGAAGCATTTCAAGGAAAATGCTGTTTTCTCCTTCACGGTAGGAAAGGGAGATTAATCCCTGCTCCTTCAAAACCTCAAGAATTATTTTCAATTTGCAAAGAGAAACCGAAATTTCAAATTCCTTTTCAAGGCAGCGTCTTGCCGATGTAAGAGAAATCAGCTTGCCGTTATGACCTGCCTCTCGGCGGATATACCTAAAAATAGAGCGAAAATCCGAAAGGTCGGGAATATCCTTTTCGCATTCCTCATAGGAGCCTCCGTTAACAAGAACAGAAAACTTGTTATTGCAATCGGAAACCTCCTTTTCTTCAGCCTCCGAAAGCCTGATAGCCTTAATAAAAAGCTGAGGAGTACGGCTTCCCATAAATTCGTTTATATCTGCGGTGAATACAACATCGCAATTATCACCGTCACAGAAGCCAAAGCTTTCATAGGAGATACCGAAATAAACTGCATTTACAGAATGATGCTTGCCGCCCTGATTACCTGTTACGCGCAGGCGGACATGCTTGCCCTGAGATAGAGGCACAACATCACGTATAGAAACATTTTTAATTATAAATACAGGCTGAGGATTGGAAAGTCCAAAGGGCTCCAATCGTAAAATTTCATCAATGCCCGATTCGGTAAGGTCGGAAAAATCGGCAACACATTCGATTTCAAGAGGTAACGATGTTTCGCATTCTCCCAAAAGAGGAGCCGCATATTCGTTCAAACGCTTGCGGAATGCATCGATTTTATCGCCTTCAATAGAAAGACCTGCGGCAAGCTCGTGACCGCCGTATTCTATTAACAATTCTCCGCAGGAGGAAAGAGCATCCATAAGGGAAAAGCCCTTTATGCTTCTGCCCGAGCCCTTTGCCGTATCGCCGTCAAGAGAGAACAATATGCAAGGCTTGGAATATCTTTCGGCAATTTTCGAGGCAACAACCCCGATAACCCCTTGATGCCAGCCGTCATAGGCAAGAACCAAAAATTTATCCTCGCTGTAATGCTCCTCAATAAGCTCAACAGCCTGCTCATAAATCTTTTGCTCGGTTGCCTGGCGAAGCTTGTTGATTTCGCAAAGCTCCTCGGCAATGGCATTAGCCTGATTTTCGTCCTTGGTAAGCAAAAGCTCCACAGCTCTTGATGCACAAGCTATTCTGCCTGCCGCATTAATTCTGGGTGCGAGAACATATCCAACGGTTGCAGAGGTTATTTTCTTAACCTTCTTTCCGTATTTAACAATACCTGCACAGCGCATTAAAGCCAAAAGACCTAAATTATCGGTTTCGGAAAGCTTTTTCAAGCCGACGCTGGTTATTCTGCGGTTTTCGCCGATTATAGGCATAACGTCGGCAACTGTGCCAACGGCAATAATATCCGAATAAAGGTCCAAAACCCTTTCGGTGCTTCCCTCTAAAGCGCAAAGAAGCTTGAACACCACGCCTACACCTGCAAGGTTGCGGAAGGGATAATCGCTGTCCTCTCTGTGGGGATTAACCACAGCAACAGCATTGGGAAGGGCTTCTCGGCAGGAATGGTGGTCGGTTATAACCATATCAATTCCTATACTTTGAGCATATTCCGCCTCGGCAACAGCCGTCACACCTGTGTCAACTGTTATGATAAGGTCAACTCTGCCCTTCATTTTTTCGATAACCGGCAGGCTTAAGCCATATCCCTCGGAAATGCGCTCGGGAATAAAATATTCACATTCAAGACCGCGGGAGCAAAGATAGAGATAAAGCATTACTGTGCTGGTAACACCGTCAACATCATAGTCGCCGTATATACAAACACGCTGCTTTTCGGCAATCGCCCTTTCGATTCTTTCCACAGCCTTATCCATATCCTTCAAAAGGAATGGGTCATGAAGAGGCATGGTATCACGGGCAAGAAAAAGGTCGATATCCTTTTTTTCGGTCAAGCCGCGATTTGCCAAAAGCTTTGCTGTTAAGGGATGAAGATTATTTTCTTTTGCAATTCTTAAAAACAAGCCTTCATCAATATCGCGAATCTGCCATACTCTTGTATTCATTTGCTCACCTCTTTCTCTGTAATTATCAGTTTTCTTGGTTTTCAGGCTCATCCGAAGAATCGGGAACCGATGATTCGTCGGAGGAATCGGGAATTTCAGGATCAGCTTCAATAGGCTTCACCTTAAAATTCACGGGGTATTTTATATTTTGAACATATATATTGCTATATTCGCCGTTTAAGGTAACCTTGGCATCGGCTGTATAGCTTCCGTCAAGCTCAACTGTTACTCTGTCAAAATTAACCGAAGCGGTAATGACAGAATAATCAAAGCTGTCAAAGGCATCGCGGGGGCCTATAAGAGTTACCAAAATGCCGTCGTTTATTTCAAAGGTATTTCCTTCGGGAAGATTTTCAACTGTTATAGCCGATGCGCCCAAATAATAATTTCTTACAGTACGCTCGGGCAATGTTACCGTAACGGTAATTTTAGAAGAACCGCTGTTGTTTTTAAGTCCTTCGGGAAGCAATGCTGTTATAGAAAATTCAAATTCCTTGGTTCCGCTGATTGTTGTTTCGTCAATTTCCAAAACCAATTCATCAAAGGAAATCAACGCCTCGGGCTTGCCCAAAACCTTAACAGAGCCTACCGAGGTAGAAACCGCAACATCGTTCTGGCTGTATAATCCTCCCACAAGAGAAACTCTTACGGGAACTGTTTTTTCCTTTGTGACCGTAATTTCAACATAAGCTGTACTTTCCGAAAGCTTAATATATGGATTATTTATAACGTTGCCGTTTTTATCTCTTAATTCAATGGCGCCATATCCCGAAATATGGTCATTAATAACATTATTTTCAAGATTAAAATTAACATAAGCCCCTTCAATAGAGCTTATAACCGAACGGGGCCCCGAAACGTTCACCGAACGAGGGTTGGCAACTGCCTCAACAAATGTGATGCCCTCACCCATAACATAATCGGTACCCATATCTACCGCAACAGAAAGCAATTCGCTCCGCTGGGTAAATTCATCTACATAAACGTCAACGGTTGTTGAGGACTGAGAAACCACCTCGATGCCGTTGGGGGCATAGACAACTATATTAAGAGTTTGATAACCTGCGCTTTGGGCAAGAGAAACGTCGACCACCGCGCGGAAATCCGACGCGTCAAGCTGATTCAGCTCGGAGCTTTTTCCCTTTGCCTTAACTGTTATTGAGGAAAAATTCTGTTCCTCGGCAAGAGTATAGCCCTTTGTTAAAGCAAGATATTCTTCGCCCTCGATAACCACGGGAACACCCGAAAAGGTATATTCAAACAAGGTGCTGTCATAGCCGATTGCATAAATCCAAAGAAGGAGAGCAACGAAAATAGAGCCTATAAAAACAGTTATTTTATAAGCCTTTGACATCTGCTCGGGACGCTTCTTTTTTTCGTTAGTCATCTGTTCCATCAGCGTCCTTCTCCTCATTCTTTTTGAAAATTTTGGTAATATGCTTTTTATTATCCTCTTTAATTAATTGCTTTGTAAGATATGTTTCCAATGTTTTTTGGTTGAAATGACGGCGAAGCTTGCCCTCCATTGCAACCGAAATAACGCCGTTTTCCTCAGAAACCACCAAAACCACAGCATCGCTGTTTTCGCTCATGCCGATAGCGGCGCGGTGACGTGTACCAAGCTCCTTGACGATTTCGTTATTAGAGGAAAGAGGCAAAAAGCAGCCTGCCGCATGAATACGGCTGTTACGGATAATAACAGCGCCGTCATGGAGAGGAGCCTTATTAAAGAATATGTTACCTAAAAGGAAGGAGGAGGTAACCGCGTCAACGATTGTACCTGTTCTGATATAATCGCCCAAACGGGTAGAGCGCTCGAACACAATGAGAGCACCTGTTTTGGATTGAGAAAGAGATGCCGCGGCAATACTAATTTCGCTGATAGCGGCGCGAAGCTCAGCTTCCTCATCGCTGTCAAGCTTGCCCTTGAAATTCTTCAGGGATTCGCCGCCAACCTTTTCCAATGCTGTTCTCAATTCGGGCTGGAACACGATAACAACCGCAACAATACCAACCGAGAATACAGCATTTAAAATAAAATTCAAAGCGCGCATAGCCAAAAGGTCGCTTAAAAACAGAAGAACTGTTAAAAAGACAAGACCTATAAGAAGCTTACCTGCACGGCGGTCGCGAACGAATTTGAAAATCCAATAGAAAAGAAATGCAACGATAAGAATATCAAGAAAATCGATAAAGCCGATTCCCGTAAGCTGATTGCGGACATATTCAAGATATTGAAGAATCTCGCTCATTTCAGTTCCCCTTTCCCCAAAAGCCATTTTAATAAATTATTTTAACATACTATCTCTTTCCTTGTCAAGGCAGAGAGAGGCTTGTTATTCAAAAAAATCCTTGTGCTCCAAAAGCTTTTCGATTGCTTTACCTCTATGGCTTACATTATTTTTTTCTTCCTCGGTCATTTCGGCAAAGGTTTTGCCAAAGGGAGGATAATAGAACACAGGGTCATAGCCGAAATTACCGCTTCCTCTGCATTCGTCAATAATCTCGCCATGGCTTTCGCCAAATACCCTAATCATTTCCCCGTCGGGACGGCAAACACAGATACAGCAGACAAATTTTGCGCTTCTGTCGCCGCGATCGGCTTTATCAAGGTTGGAAAGAAGCTTTTGGATATTATCCATATCCGAAGCCCCTTCTCCTGCATATCTTGCCGAATAAACACCGGGGGCGCCGCCGAGAGCAGAAACAGCCAATCCGCTATCGTCGGCTATTGTAATAAGACCTGTATAATCACACAATGCCTTTGCCTTTATATAGGCGTTTCCCTCAAAGGTATCGGCATCCTCGATTATTTCACCCTGAAAGCCGGTTTCTTTAATTGTGACAATTT